>CANSLL010000189.1 GCA_947647695.1 uncultured Clostridia bacterium
CCGTTTGAAATCACGCCTTTCCAAGTGGGCGAACAATGCGTTCATCTCATGGAACTGCTCAGGATCGATTTCTATTACGGTATAATTGGTATCTTCCCAAATTGTGATATTCGCAGTAGTAATTTGATAACCTGAAATCGTTGCCATCATGTCCACATATTTTGCTTTTTGGAGTGAGCTAATTGCCATGATCCCTGTAGCAAAAAGTAACACGATAGCTATAATGATTACGATATAACGAGATTTACGCATATGCAGCCTCCTCGTGTTTTGAGATACAGTGCCGCCGCCAAGATAGGGATAAACCGTTTTGCCACTTTTTTGACACGATGGGTCCTATCAGAACTCCATACGGTCCGTCAAATGCGATTTGCTCAAAGGTTTTCGTAGGACACCAATTCGCTGATCGGGATGCGCGCCTGGCTGTGCCGCTCCGGGGGCGCGGGCGCTTCCCCGGCGTAGCCGACGGCCAGGATATTGACCGGCTCCAGATGGTCGGGCAGGGCGAAGGCGCGGCGCAGCACGTCCGGCTTAAAGTAGCAGATCCACACGCTGCCCAGTCCCAGCTCCGCAGCCTGGAGCATCATATGGTCGGTCAGGATGGAGGCGTCGATGTCACCGCTCTGCTTGTGGTCGAAGGGCCGTACCCATGCCTTGCTGTGGTCGGCGCAGACGATGATGGCCAGGGGCGCGCCGTAAAGCTCCGCGGCTTCGCCGAGCTTTGCCAGGCCCTCTGTGCTCTGGACGGCGATCAGGCGGACTGGCTGGCGGTTGGCGGCGGTGGGGGCCACATGGGCGGCCTCCAGGATCTTTTCCAGCTTTTCCGGCTCTACTTTTTGTTCGGTGTAGCTGCGGATGGAGCAGCGCGTTTTGGCAAGTGTGATGAAATCCATGTGACATCATCCTTTCTATGATCGGCTTACAGACGTCCGGCGCCGCCGGGGCGTCCGTCTGCTTTGAGTGTAACAGCCTTCCGTGCCTTTTACAAGAGGGCACTTTTCCGACAGGCACTTCCCAAAAAGTAAGTCCTTTTCTGAAAGCGCCTGCCGTGGTATACTTGACGCGAGGTGAAAGCATGATGCAGACGCAGTTTTCCTGCCCCGTTGAGGCGACGCTGTCGCTGATCGGCGGAAAGTACAAGCCGCTGATCCTCTGGCATTTGGCGGACCGTCCGCTGCACTATATGGAGCTGCAGCGGCGCATCCCGCGGGCAGGACCCAAGATGCTGTCCCAGCAGCTCCGCAGTCTGGAGGACTGCGGCATGGTCCATCGGGAGGTGATCCCGGAAAAGCCGCCGAAAACGGTGTATTCCCTGACGCCGTTCGGGGAAAGCGTGATCCCTGTGATCGACGCTATGTGCCAATGGGGCAGTGCCTGGCTGGAGGAGACGGCGGACCCAGTCACGGCTCCTTCCCGCTGCGCCGGGGCGTCCTGCGCTCCGAGAGGAACAGGCCCAGCAGTGTCAGAGCCGTCCCGGCGGCGGCCAGAGGGGTGATCCGCTCATGGAGGATCGCCGCGGAGGCGGCCACGGTGATCACGGGGACCAGATAGATATAAATACTCGTCTTGACCGCGCCCAGCGTCTTGACCGCGAAATTCCAGGTGACGAAGCACAAAGCCGACGCGCCCAGGCCCAGAAAGAGCAGGTTGAGCAGATACACCGGGTCCGCAAACCGCGCCGGCGTCAGGCGGAACTCAAACAGGAACAGCGCCGGGAGCATGAACAGGATGCCGTAGCAAAACACGCGCCGGGTGGTCAGGATCGTGGGGTAGCCGTAGCCGCTGATCTTTCGGGTCAGTATGGAATAGCAGGCCCACACCAGGGCGGCCAGCAGGGCAAGCAGGTCCCCGGCGGGGTTCAGCGCCAGGCGGACGCCGTTAAAGCTGATCAGGACGATCCCCGTCATCGCCACCGCGAAGCCGAGGAAGAAATGGGCTCCCGGCTTGTCCTCTTTCCAGACAAGATAAGACAACAGTGCCGTGAAAAATGGGGCCACGGACACCATGACGCCCACGTTGGACGCCATGGTGTGGGTCAGCGCGATATTTTCCAGCAGATAGTAAAGGCAGATCCCGCACAGGCCCGCCGCGGCGAAGGTCAATTCCTGCTGCCGGTCCGTGCCCTTCAGCCGCCGGGGACAGGCCAGCAGGAGAGCCAGCAGTCCCAGGACGAAGCGGAAAAACAGGATCTCCACCGGCTGGAAGTCCACCAGAAGGACCTTGGTGGAGATAAACGTCGTCCCCCAGACGGCGATCGTAAGCAGGGCGGCCAAATGGCCCGTTGTACCGTTACCCTTCATGGGACATTTCCTCCGTATCCCTGAGGATGTCCCGATAAACACCGGGAGTCAGTCCGATAAACCGGTTGAAATAATTGGTGAAATGGCTTTGATCGGAAAAGCCGGTTTGCAGCGCCGCCTGGGCGGGGGGCACGCCTTGCTCCAACAGCTTTTTGGCCTTTCCGATGCGGATGTTTTTCAGATAACTGTACGGCGTGACGCCCTTTGCGCGGGCAAAGGCCCGGAGCAGGGTGGATTTGCTCAATCCGGCAAAGCGGCAGAGCTGGTCTAAACAGATGCGTTCGGCATAGTGCTGTTCCATAAAAGCGCAGGCTTTTTCGATTTCCTCCCGGAGGGGAGGGAGACAGCGTTCAAAAGGCTGGCCGTATTGCCGGATCAGCAGAGAAATCAGAAACAGCAGGGTTTCCTCTTTCTCAAATTCATGGGAGCCTTTCATCACCAGCTCATGGAGCGGGCGCAGGCAGCAGGTGACTTCTTCATCAGAAATCACGTTTTTGGAAAATCCGGGCAGCTCCCGCCTGCCGGTGACTTCCTCCGCCAGGTCCAGCATGACCTCCTTGGTGATGTTGATGCCCTGATAGTCCAGCGTACCGCCGTCACACTGAACGCAGGCGTGGTTGTCCCCTGGATTGAACAGGAGAACATCACCCTTTGTGATGGCGTACTCCTGATTCTTGCAGGACAGGACACGTTCCCCGTCCTCCATGAAGCCAATCACATAGTATTCGTGGAAATGGTTTGGAAAGGGCTGTACGACGCCCTCAAAACGGTAAGCCTCAATGTGTAACTCGTCATCGTAGACCACCGTTCGCACTTCTTTTTTCATCTGTGGTCCCTCCTTGTTTGTTCCATTATACCAGCCGGGGTTTCTCCTGGCTTGCAAAATATCTTCATTTTTTCACAGCGGAACAGGGGCGCGGCGGCATTTCCTTTTGCCGCCGCGCCCCTCTGTTTTCAGGCGGGGAAATGCCGCCCGGTCCGCCTGTGCGCCCTATTATGCCCGCTGCCAGAGCAGCTTGTTGCCCTCGAATCCGGCGCGCAGCGTACCGGCGTCCTTCAGCCACGACAAATAGGAGCGGACCGTGCTGCCCACTAAGACGTACTGCTCGAAATTCATGGCCAGCCCATACTCCGTGAACAGCCTTTGCAGGATATCCTCAAAGCACAAGGGCTCCCGGCAGATGGCGGCGATCTGTTCCGCCACCTCCCACACCGTGTCGATGTTGTACCGGGCCAGGGCGGTCACGTCCTCCGCCGCCTCCGCATGGGCCGGGACGAACAGTTTCGCTTCCAGGGTCATCACCGCCTCCAGCGTTTTCAGATAAGCGGCCACGTCGTAAATAAACCCGATCCGATACTTGTCCAAAGTTTCCCTACTGGACAGGCAGTCTGCCAGATAGACCACATCGTCCGGCGTCCGAAAGCCCACCATATCAAAGAAATGTCCCGGCAGGGGGATGGTCTCAAAGCCCTCGGGCAGGCACTCCTTCGTCAGCTCCCGCACGTCGCTCTCCTGGGCCATGAGAAATTTGTGCCGCAGCTCCTTACAGGGATAACCGCCGTACAAAAAGGACGGCTCCAGGACAGGGTGGCGGGTAAAGGCACAGTCGATCCCCGGCGCGTAGATTTTGCACGCGGTCTGGCCCTGCAAATACTTGTTGCCGCCGATGTGGTCAGCGTTGGAGTGGGT
>CANSLL010000190.1 GCA_947647695.1 uncultured Clostridia bacterium
TCTATGCGTGGAGAAGGAAATGTTCTGCGCTATGGCAGAATGCTATCAGGATATGATCTACCGCATCGCGCTGAACTATTCCGGCAGCCCCCAGGATGCGGAGGATATCGTACAGGAGGCGCTGACGAAGCTATATCTGAGAGAGGAGCCGTTCCAGAACGACAGCCATGTTCGGGCGTGGCTGATCCGGGTAACGGTGAATCTCTGCAAAAACACCCTGCGTAGTCCCTGGCGCCGCCGCCGCGTCCCGCTGGACGCCCTGAAGGAGACGGCGGTATTCGCAGAGCCGGGGCAAAGCGAGCTGTTTTTGGCGCTGATGGGCCTGCCGGAGAAGTACCGCACCGTGCTGTATCTGTTTTATTACGAAGAATGCTCCGTGCGGGAAATCGCTTCATTGCTGTCGGTGAAGGAATCCACAGTGACAACGCGCTTGCAGCGGGCGCGCCAGGCGCTGCGTAAAGTATGGACGGAGGTTTTAGAACATGAATGAAAAACAGATCTATCGCGCATTGTTCGACCAGGTCCACTCTTCTGTTCCGGTAAAAGGGGAGTTCTTCATGAAAATAGAAAAAGACGTCGGACGAAAAACGGCGCATCTGAAACGGCGGGCAGTCACGATCGCCGCGGCGGCGTGTCTGGCTGTGGCACTGTGCGCCGCCACGGCCTTCGCGGCCAATCTCTTCGGCCTGCAAGATCTGGTGATCCGGCAGGACGCAACCAGCCGCCCCACCGCGGGATACGACGGCGTCGAGAAGACGGTGGATCTCATTTCCCTTCAGGGCTGGGAGGAAAGCCCGGAGCATCAGGCCACAGCGGAATGGCTTGCCTTCCGTGACAGCTATGACCCCGACGGCGCGATCATAGCCTCCATTGGCAACAGCCCCACCGGTCTTGAGGAGCGCTATGGCCTGTACTTTGTCTACACCCCGGAGATGGCCGAGAAGTTAGAGGAGATCGCAGCGCGCTATCATTTGAACCTCCACACAGAGATAGAGGTGTTTGACGGAGACGCAGCGCTGACGGCGCTGACCGGTGGCACACTGCTGCAATCAGGCAATACCCTTTACAGCGGCTATTTCTACGAGGACGGTTCCTTCTTCTTTGAAGGATATCTCCCCCGGGACGGGGCGCACCGGCGGGAGGACGGCGACAGCATCGATTATCAGTTCAACAGCCTGCGCAAGGGCAGCATGTCGGAAGTCTTCCTGAACATCGGCCACGCCGAGGATTACCGTCAATGGACCTACGACACCGCCAGCGGCGTACCCGTCACCCTGGCCATGAGCGGTTACAAGGCGCTGATCCTGGTAGAGTCTGACGGCACGTTCGTTTCGGTGAATGTCCTGATGGGCAGCGATGCGGAATATGGCGCGCTAACAGCAGAAGAGCTGGAGGCCCTGGCGGACAGCTTCGACCTGTCCCTGCTGGAACAGCCTGTGGCAACACCGACCGCACCAACGGCAGACTACAGCGCCTGCACCAGCCAGCCGGCGGAGGAAATCGAGCAGTTTGCATCCCAGGTGCGCCAGCTGGTGCTGAACCGGGATTGGACGGAGCTGGCAAAACGGTGCGCCTATCCCATCACCGTGGGCGAGATCCGTTACGAAACAGAAGAGTCGCTGGCAGCGGCGCTGGCAATGCTGGTCGAGGACGGGTATATTGACAGCTTTTATCTGGACGGCTTTGCGGCAGAGACCTGCCGAGAAATGTTCTGCAACAGCGACGGCGTCATGATGGCCAGCGGCCGCATCTGGTTTTCCGAGGTGCTGGCGGACGGCGCGTCGGCGGGACTGAAAATCACTGCGATCAATGTAAGCTGAGGGGCAAAAGGCGTCACACACGATTTTTTTTGCATTTGTTGTTTGCCGCCCCCCTCACCCTGGGGCACAGCAATCTCTTTTTACCGTTCAAAAACAGCGGCAAGGCGTAAACCTTGCCGCTGTTTTTATTCTGAAGGAACTCAGCCGCACAAACTGTTTTCCTCCTGCTTCTGTAAAAAAGCGCTCAGGCGCAGGTCTCAGGCCTGCAAAACGAAATCGGAGGCGCCGTGCTTGCACAGCGGGCAGACAAAGTCTGCGGGAAGCTCATCTCCCTCGTAAACATAACCACAGACTTTGCAGACCCAACTCTTTTTCTTCGGCGCGGGAGCGGTATCCGCTGCCGGAGCGATCTTTTCAAAGTCAACGGCGCCATGCTTACAGATCGGGCAGATATAATCCGCCGGCAAATCATCGTTTTCATAAATGAAGCCACAGATCTTGCAGATCCAACCGACCTTGGGCGCGTCGGTCATCGCTGCAGGCAGAGGCTTGGGCTTCACATGGTCAAAGTAATAACGGTAGGTCAGGGAAGGCTCAGAGGACAGGACTTTAGCCGCCGTCACCTCGGCGATGAACAGCGTGTGCGTGCCGCAATCCTGGGAGAAGACCACCTTGCAGGACAGACATGCGTTGGCAGCCTCTTTGACATAGTAAATACCGTTTCCGGCACGCTCCACATAACCGCAGTCCTGGAACTTATCCGCATTGCGGCCGCTCTGGAATCCAAAGCGCTGGAAGACCTCCATGGAAGCGTCCTCCGTCAAAATGGAGAGATTGAATTCGCCGGTCTTCAAAATCATATCGCGGGTGTAGTTTGCCTGGTTGACGGCGATGGACACCATCTGGGGCTTACTGGTCAGCTGCGCCGCGGTATTGATGATGCAGCCGTTGTCCTTCCCACCATCCTTGGCCGTCAGTACAAACAAGCCATAGGAGAAGTTCCGCATGACCGCCGGATCAACGGGGCCGGGCGCAGGGGCAGCCGGCGACGCCGCAGCGGCAGCCACGCGCTGCAGCAATGCGGCGGGGTTGGTGCGCAACAGGGACACAAACTCCTGCCGGGAGGGGAACGCGGGCTTTGTGCCCGGAATCGTCGCCGCGATCGCATCCACCAGGGCCTCGATCTCCCCTGCCTGACGCGCTTTCAGCGAAGAGCGCACGGTGATGGTCTGATCAATGAACTTCGTGCCAGGGAGCTGGGCCATCATTTGACGCATCTGTCCGCCGGCCGCCGGCGCCCAGGAACCGTTTTCCACAAAAGCGATCGTGCGGTTCTGGAGATTATGATTGACAATATCCCGCAGTAAGTCCTCCATGGCGATGTAGATGCCTGCGTTATAGGTTGCGGAGGCAAAGACCAGATGGCTGTAACGGAACGCCGCAGCCAGGATTTCATCGGCCGCAGTATAAGAAGCATCATAAACCGCAACCTTAACGCCGCGTTCTTTCAGCTTGCAGGCAAGGATCTCCGCCAGGTTGCCGGTGTTGCCGTAAATCGAAGCATAGGCGATGACAACGCCGGTCTCTTCCGGTGTATAGGTCGCCCACTGAATATACTTTTCCAGCAGCTGGTTGAATTTTTTGCGCCATACAAAGCCGTGCAGCGGGCAAACCATCTTGATCTCGATGCCGGAGGCCTTTTTCAGCACATCCTGCACCTGCTTGCCATACTTGCCGACGATGTTGGTGTAATAGCGCCGCGCCTCGTCCAAATAATCGCCGAAGAAATCCACCTCGTCTGCAAACAGCGCGCCGTCCAGAGCGCCGAAGGTGCCAAAGGCGTCTGCGGAAAACAGGATCTTTTCGCCGATATCATAAGTAACCATAACCTCCGGCCAGTGGACCATGGGCGCAGCCACAAACGTGAAGGTATGGCGGCCAGAGCAGAACGTATCTCCCTCCGCTACCAAGCGCAGACGGGAACGCACATCGAAATCAAAGAACTGCTCCATCATCTGCGCAACCTTTTCATTGCACACGATAGTCACTTCAGGGTAATGCTTGACCAGATCACCCAGCGTTGCCGCATGGTCCATCTCCATATG
>CANSLL010000191.1 GCA_947647695.1 uncultured Clostridia bacterium
GTCGTGCCGGAGCAAAGCTCCGGCGCAGCATCGCTGCTCGCCGCTCCTTAAGCGGGTCTTTGGTTACTTTCTTCCCGTGCAGAAAGGAACCGCAGTCCAGGGCGCGCAGCCCTGGGGCTGTAGGCCAATACCAACCTATCATCATAGGTGCTCCCACACACCGGGAGCAAAAACAAAACGCTCGGTTCCGTGCCACGGAACACAAAAGGTATCCCCGCTTGCGCGGGGATGGCCCCGCCGCCGGCCGGCGGCAAACGGGGGGGCGCCCCCTTTATCATTGCACCACCTTGCCGTCGTATAACTCCTCCGCTGTGATCAAAACAAGATCCCCGACGCGCAGCCTCGTGGACGACTGGTTCTCCGTGTTGTCCGATTTCTTCTTTGGCGACACCAAATAATACCCCTTGCCTTGATACACCACATCTACCGGCTTGAAGCCCGCTTGAAGCCCGACCAGACAGTATACCCCCGTCACATTCTCTTCCACCCGCAGTGCCTCCGAGGGCACGCGGATGCCACTGTAGGAAGCGTGGATGATGCTCGCGCTCTGACGGCGCAGCTGCGTCACCTCCGGCAAATACTTATCACAGGAAAAGACCACCAGCTTCTGCCCGTTCTCCGTGTCGCTGACCCGGTGGACCTTCATAACCAGATCCTGGGCCACCTCCCGGGGGAAACGCACCGTCACCCGGCGGCCTGTCCGGTATGCCCCGGCCGTGCCCTCATCCATGTTCGCTGCAAAATACCAGGTGTCGCCCAAAATCAGCTTGCCCACATTGGACGATACCGACTCGTCCGCTTTGACGCCGGCAAACTGGGACGGCGTCATCTCCTCCAGGGCCTCCGGCGTCAGTACGCCCTCGTACCCGTCCACCGCCGCGGAAAACAGTCCCGCCTGGGGCGCGTTGATGCGCCGGGCGCTGCGGGACAAGGCGCCCTGGAGGGACGCAATCTCCCCCCGCAGGGCCTGGGCCTGGGCCTGGGCGTTCAGCTCCTCCATGGACGCCCCGCTGGAGGACGCGCTGGTGCGCTGCAATACCAACGCCTGGAGAGATGCGGCATCCTGCTCCGCCGCGGCGTATTGGCCCAGGGCCACGTTCTTGCGCATGGAAAGGATGCGCGTGTGGATGTTCCCGTCCAGCTTGGCCGCCGCCCCTGGGGTGGCGCGCTCCTCCATCAGGAATTCGACCCGCTCCAGCTGGCTGCGCTTGGTCTGGAGCTGGTCCTCCAGCGCCAGGGCGTCGCTGCTGGTGTACACCGTGGCCACGCTGTGGCCCACGCTGACCCGCTCTCCTTCGGCGCGGGTCACGTCCAGCACGCCCTCCGCGTTGGGCAGCAGCAGCTCCTGGCGGATCACACAGCCGGAGACGGCCGTGGCGTCGTCGGCCTCAAAGGCGTAGGCCGCAACGGTGGTATATTCCGCGGCGGCGTTGCGGGATATGTGGAAGAGGGCATAGCCCGCGACCATCAGACACAAAAAGGCCAGAATGATGGTCGTGGCGGCAGAGGGACCCGTTTTGACGGGCTTTTTGGGGAAATTCATAAAACCTGTTCTCCTTCGGCGCCCGCCGCATCCGAAGGGACAGGCCGCGGCAGCGTTACGCTTCGGCGGTCAGATCCACAGGACGCACGGGACTGATGGTGGATATGGCGTGTTTATAGATCATCTGCTGCTTGCCCTCGCTGTCCAGCACAAGGACGAAGCTGTCGTACCCGGTGACGGCGCCGTGCATTTGAAAGCCGTTCATCAAAAACACAGTAACCAGAGCGCCGGTATGGCAAAGCCTGTTCAAAAAAGTATCTTGTAAGTCCATCCCATTTTTCTGCATATCGTTCTTTCTCCTTTTCGTATCTTTGTAAACCTGCATTCGTTCCCGAGGGATACCGGATAGACAAGGATTCTTCCCGTCAGACGAGGAGCTTTTCCGCAGCAATCCTGACGGACGCAAGGGAAATCGCACAGTATGCGGGAAAAAGCCGGTCAAACGGCGCGCAACGGTTGTAAATACAGGTCCTGTATACGGACGATATGTAGAATGCTCGTCCGTCAAGGATAGAATAATCCTTCGGACGTGAGGATTTCTGCCGAAATCTGTAGGGCGCGGGGGAAATCTCGTTCTTTTTTCCAAACGATCCAGTGGATGGCCTTGTTGCGCCGCAGCCAGGTCAGCTGGCGCTTGGCGTACTGGCGGGTGCGCAGCTTGATCTCCGCCGCCGCCTCCTCCAGGGAGCATTCCCCCCGCAGGGCCGGGAGCAGCTCCTTGTAGCCGATGGCTTGGAGGGCCGTGCTCTCCGGCGGCACGCCGGCGTCTACGAGGGCCTGGACCTCCTCCGCAAGACCCGCCCGGAGCATCTTGTCCACCCGGCGGTCCAGGGCGGCGCGCAGGTCGTCCCGGCCGGCGTAGGTCAGGCCGAGGTACACCGCCCGGTAGCGCGGCGGACGGCGGCGGGTCTCGGCGTCGTGCTCGGTGATGGTTTGGCCCGTTTCGTAATAGACCTCCAGGGCGCGGAGGATGCGTTTTTCATCGTGGGGATGGAGCCGCGCGGCGGCGGCGGGATCGACGGCGGCGAGCTCTGCCAGCAGCGGCGCGATCCCATCGGCCCTCAGACGCTCCTGAAGGCTACGGCGTATTTCCCCGCCCCGCTCCCCGGCGGCGAAGGTGCGTCCGGCGATCAGGGCGTCCAGATACAGCCCCGTGCCGCCGGCGATCACGGGCAGGCGGCCCCGGCGGAGGATACCGTCCACGCATTCGCCCGCCTCGGCGGCGTAGCGCGCCACAGAGTAGGCCTCCCGCGGGTCTGCCACGGCGATCATGTGATGGGGCACGCCCGCCATTTCCTCCGCCGTCGGCGCAGCGGTGCCGATGGTCATGCCCCGGTAAAGCTGCATGGAGTCGGCGGAGACGACCTCGCCGCCGTACCGCTGGGCCAGGGCCACGCTCAGGGCCGTTTTGCCGCAGCCCGTCGGGCCGACGACGCAGACGACGCGTCCCTGGGATTGAATATCGTTTTCCTGTTCCACGGCGTGCCGCCTCCTTTCCCGTGTCGTTTTATGCGGCGGTCCCTTGGGGGGACTTAGAAGGTTTTGGCCAGCGCCTCCGCCTGGGCGATGGTCTGGCGCAGAATGGTCTCATGGTCGATCTCTTTTACATCCTGGAGCGCCGCGCCCAGGAAGCAGTACTGGTCGATGCCGTACATTTGGGACAGGGCGCGGAGGTGTTCGCTGCCGCAGTTGGCGTTTTCCATCGGGCCGCCGGCGGTGGTCAAAAACAGCAGCTTTTCCGCCCGGCACAGTCCCACGCTTTTCCCCTCGGGGGTATAACCGAAGGCGATGTTCAGGGCGCTGATGCGTTCGATGTAGAGGCGCAGCTGGGCGGGGAAGGACAGCTCCCAATAGGGCGCGGCGATGACGATGCGGTCCGCGGCGGCGAACTGGCGGGCGAGGGCGAAGTCCGGGTCTGCCGTCCGGCCTTCGGCGAGTTTTGTTTCATAGGCCGTGATATTGTCCATCCGCAGGGGGGCGATGGTCATGGACCGCAGGTCCACGACCTCCACCGTGTCCGCGGGGTGGGCAGCCTGCCAGGCCGCCAGGAAGGCGTCTGCCAACAGGGCGGTCCGGGAGGGAGTGTGCATGGAGATGCAGCAGTTGATGAAAAGCAGGTTCATAGAAAATCAGTCCTTTTGTTGTTCCGTTGCACGGAACCGAGCTTTTTCTCCCATTTCATGGGAGCACGGTGGGGTTTTCGTTTTTACTTGTCGGAATTTGGGAGCACCTATGACGATAGGTTGATGTGACCTGCACCCCCGGGGGCTTCTCGCCCCCGGACCCCTCGGGTACTTTCTGTACGGACAGAA
>CANSLL010000192.1 GCA_947647695.1 uncultured Clostridia bacterium
ACCTTATGGTTTGTCCTGCCCCTTTTCCTGTTGGGCATACGATGGGAAGGTGCTGAGAACGAATCGTCATATCGCAGCGGTCAATTCCTTTTTCCTGGCGTTCAGGATCTTCCGCAGCTCCTTTTTCCTGCCCTCCAGGCTTTCACCGCTGATGTGCCGCAGCGCGCCGAGATACAGGCGGACGGCCTGCGTATTGTCCACCTGGGAATAAATTTCCTTGAGAATATGGAACAGCGCGTCATCAGCGATGACGCAGGCGAGCATATTGTATTGATTCATCATGGACACCACGTCGATGGCCGCGTAGAAAAGCTCTCCCACATAGTCCGCCTCGTCAGCGAAGAGCTCACGCTGTTTCTCCAGCCAGTAGAGCAGCATGACAGTGTCGTTGTGCTCTGCAGCTACGATGGCGGGGTTCTTGAAGGGCTTGGAGATCAGAAGCGACAGGTTCCGCTCGATCGCAACACCCCATGCAAGGAGTTCCTCCGCCTCCTGGGGAGAGCGGGCCACTCCCAACGCGTTGCCATGGATCATGCTGGCCTCACAGGCCCACTGGATGTCCGCACCCATTTCCTGAAGGGCCCGCGCCACAGAAAACCGGCCGCGCGCCACCGCCTCCAGAAACAGGTTTGCCCCGGACAGGCACTTCGTATGGAGGAGCTCTGGCTCCTCTCTGATCTGCCGGATCAGTTCCTCATCCGATATGGTTACATCCCGAAACTGAGCCGCGATCCCGGCGGCTCTTTGTCTCAGATCCAACTCTGACATACCGGTCACGCACCTTCCTGATCCGACCATTTTTTGCATGGGGCTTTTCCTTTCCGGTTCCTTCATTATAAAACGGCGCCGGCTGAAAAGCAAATACTTTCCGTCGGATGCCGGCTTTCTGCCGGCGTGGTTTCCCGGCCTGCCCCTTTTGCTGAAATGCACAAAGAACGGCGTCTATTTTTTATGAACTTCCGAAAAATCCATCTTTACATTTTTAATTTAGTATGGTAAACTGCTAATGAATTAAACGGATGGGATATCCGTACGATTACACAATTTGGAGGAGTTTTGAAGATGAGAACGATGAAGACATGGATCGCAGTGGTTTTGGCGCTGGGCATGGCGCTGTCTCTGGCCGCCTGCGGCGGCCCCGGAGGCGGGGATGAGGACGGAAAAGACCTTGTTTACGCAGTGGAGGCGGGCAGCGCCGGCGAAGCGGCGGCCCAGGAGAAGGGTTACAACTATAACTCCGTAGCGTCCCAGGCGGATACCCTGATGGAAGTGGCCGCCGGTACGTCCGACGCGGCGATTATCGATCTGCTGATGGCAGGTGCGATGATTGGCGAGGGCACGAGTTATCCCGACCTGACCTATACGGACCGCCTGACCGAAGAAGAGTACGGCGTCGGCTGCCGCAAGGGGAGCGATTTGACGGATTTTATCAATAACGTGTTTGGCGAGGCCTACGCCGACGGTACCATGGCCTCTCTGATGGAGACCTACGGGATCGCCGAAGACCTGCTGCTGGAGCAGCCCGCACCCGTGGAATTCACCCCCGCTGAGGACGGCGATGTGGCATATATCCAGGGCAAGGGCACTTTGGTGGTAGCAATCACGGAGTTTGCGCCCATGGATTATCCGGGCGAGAACGGCGAATGGATCGGCTTTGACGCCGACATGGCGAAGTTGGTGGCGGATAAGCTGGGCGTAGATGTGGAGTTTATCGTCATCGACTGGGACAACAAGATCATGGAGCTGGATGCCCGGAGCATCGACGTGGTGTGGAATGGCATGACGCTGACCGACGAGGTCACCTCTGCCATGAACTGCACCAATCCGTATTTCAAGAACGCGCAGGTCGTCGTAGTTCCTGCGAAATAAAGAACCGGAATATGTGAAAGGCAGGGGGCCGGCGCCCTCTGCCTTCTGTGTGACCGGGAGGAGGCTGTCATGATCGATCTTTCCACCCTTGGCAGCGTGACGGCGACCCTAATCCAGGGCTTCGGCGTCACGCTGGAGATATTTATTCTGACGCTGCTGTTTTCCCTGCCCTTGGGACTTGTCGTTGCCTTCGGCACGATGAGCCGGTGGCGGCCCTTTGCTTTTTTGCTGCGCGGGGCAAAAACCGCGCCGTCCCTTGACGGCGGGGAGCATGCTCCGGCGAAGAAGCCTGGCCGGGTGCGCAGGGCCTTGGGAGAGCTGCGCCCGATCAGCGCCCTGTGCGGCGTGGTGGTCTGGGTCATCCGCGGGACGCCGCTGCTGCTCCAGCTGATCGCCTTTTTCTATGTGCCCGGTATCCTGGGCTTTCATATCTGGAGCGGCTCCGGCGGGCGCGTCGCCGCCACGGTGGTGGCGTTTACCATCAATTATGCCTGCTATTTTTCCGTCATCTACCGCGGCGGTATCCAGAGCGTGCCTGTGGGTCAGCGGGAGGCGGGCCAGGTGCTGGGCATGACGCGCAGCCAGATCTTTTTCCGCATCACGCTGCTGCAAATGATCAAACGCGTCGTGCCGCCCATGTCAAACGAGGTCATCACGCTGGTCAAGGATACGTCCCTGGCCCGGATCATCGCCGTTTACGAGCTGACCTTTACGGGCTATTCCTTTATGAAGAGCAGCGGCCTCGTCTGGCCCCTGTTCTATACGGGCGTGTTTTACCTGGTATTCGTGGGCGTTTTGACGATCCTGTTCGGCTACATCGAGCGGCGGCTCAGCTACTTTAAGTGAGAGGGGGCGGGAACATGGCGATTTTGGAAGTATCCCATATCGAAAAGCACTTCGGCGCGACCCAGGTGCTCAGCGATATCAGCTTTACCCTGGAAGAGGGCCAGGCGCTGTCCATCATCGGCTCCTCCGGCAGCGGAAAAACGACGCTGCTGCGCTGTCTGAACTTTTTGGAGCGGCCCAGCGGCGGCAGCATTGCCGTGCGGGGCGAGACGCTGTTTGATGCGGCGGATCCTAAGACCCATTCGGAGCGGGAGATCCGCAGCAAGCGGCTCCATTTCGGCTTGGTATTCCAGAATTTCAATCTCTTTCCCCAGTATACGGCCCTTCAGAACGTCACCCTGGCCCGGGAGCTGATGGCCAAGGAGAAGGGCGGCGAAAGCAAGGAGAGCATCGAGCAGGCCGGCCGCGCATTGCTGGAGCAGATGGGCCTTGCCGACCGGGCGGAGCACTATCCCCATCAGCTGTCCGGCGGACAGCAGCAGCGCGTGGCCATCGCCCGCGCCCTGGCGCTCAAGCCGGACATCCTGTGCTTTGACGAGCCGACCTCCGCCCTGGACCCGGAGCTGACGGGGGAGGTGCTCCAGGTCATCCGCACCCTGGCGGAGCAGCAGGTGACGATGATCATCGTCACCCACGAGATGGCTTTTGCGCGGGACGTGGCCGACCGGGCGATCTTTATGGACGCCGGCGTCATCGTGGAGCAGGGCGATGCCAGACAGGTCATCGACCATCCCAGCCAGGCACGCACGCAGCAGTTCCTGGCCCGGTATCAGGAGCAGTAAACGCTGCGGCGGGAGCATGGGGGAATTACTGGACCCATTCACAAAAATGCAAGATAAATTGTGCCGAAATTCCGCTTCTTTTTGGAAAAGCCTTTGTATACATCGAAGAAAAGTGATATTCCCCCTTGCGGAGCACGAAAATAGGTATATAATACAAGATAGAGGTTTTTTCTCCCCCGTTCAAGATACTGAACGGGGGAGAATTTTCCGAGGGATTTTGGAAAAGAGCGAAGGAAAGGAGTAAAAGCGCTGGGAAATAGAAGAAAGCTTCCGGATCATGAAAAGCGAACTGGAAACAC
>CANSLL010000193.1 GCA_947647695.1 uncultured Clostridia bacterium
GGTGTCCGCGATGAAGAACCAGACCTATCGCATGACGATGCTCTTTGATTTTTACGGAGAACTGCTGACGGACCGGCAGAAGGAGTTTTTCGATCTCTATTATAATGAGGACCTTTCCCTGGCCGAGATCGCCGAGAACTACGGGATTTCCCGCCAGGGCGTGCGGGACGTGATTGTCCGCGCCGAGGCCAGCATGACGGAGATTGAGGACCGCACTGGTCTGATCCGGCGCTTTCTGCGCCAAAGGGACGCCGTGACCAGCATCGAAGAAGCGGCCCGGGAGATTGAGCGGATCAACCTGCACCAGTACGACAATACGCAGATCAGCGCCCTGACCGAACGCATCGGCGCGGCTGCGCAAGCGCTGAAGGAGTAACGAGGCCATGGCATTTGAAGGTCTGAGCGAAAAACTGAACGCGGCGTTCAAAAAGCTGCGGGGAAAGGGCCGCCTTTCGGAAAACGATGTCCGCGAAGCCATGCGCGAGGTGCGCCTGGCGCTGCTGGAGGCCGATGTCAGCTACAAGGTGGTCAAGGACTTTACCGCCTCCGTCACCGAGCGCTGTGTGGGCAGCGACGTACTGGACAGCCTGACGCCCGCCCAGCAGGTCGTCAAGATCGTCAATGAGGAACTGACCGCGCTGATGGGCGGCGCGAACGCCAAGCTGACCTTTGCGTCCCATCCGCCCACGGTGGTGATGATGGTGGGCCTCCAGGGCGCCGGTAAAACCACCAACTGCGCCAAGCTGGCCGGCTATATGCGAAAGACCTACGGGAAACGCCCCCTCCTTGTGGCGTGCGACGTGTACCGTCCCGCGGCCATCGAGCAGCTGAAGGTGGTGGGCGCGCAGCTGGAGCTGCCCGTGTTTGAAATGGGCCAGGGCGACCCGGTGAAGATCGCGGAGGAAGCCATCCGCCATGCCAGGGACCACGGCAACGACCTGGTGTTCCTGGATACCGCCGGTCGCCTCCATATCGACGAGACGCTGATGGACGAGCTGAAAAACATCAAGTCCGCCGTCCATCCCAACGAGATCCTACTGGTGGTGGACGCCATGACCGGCCAGGACGCGGTGAACGCCGCCTCCGCATTCGACGAAGCCCTGGGGATCGACGGCGTCCTGCTGACGAAGCTGGACGGCGACGCCCGCGGCGGCGCGGCGCTTTCCATCAAGGCGACCACGGGAAAGCCCGTCAAGTTTGCCGGCACCGGCGAAAAGCTGGACATGATCGAGCCGTTCCACCCCGACCGCATGGCCTCCCGCATCCTGGGTATGGGCGATGTGCTGACGCTGATTGAAAAGGCGGAGCAGACCATCGATCAGAAAAAGGCGGCGGAGCTGGATAAAAAGCTGAAAAAGAGCCGGTTGAGCCTGACGGATTTTCTCGATGAGATGCGGGAGATGAAGAAGATGGGCGACATCTCCCAGATCGCTTCCATGCTGCCCGGCGGTATGGGCCGCCAGCTGGAGGGCGCGGAGCTGGACCCGAAGGTCCTGAGCCGCAGCGAGGCGATCATCCTGTCCATGACGCCCTACGAGCGGGAAAACCCCGGCGTGCTCAACGCCAGCCGGAAAAAGCGCATCGCCGCCGGCTGCGGACTGGAGGTTTCCGACGTCAACCGGCTGCTCAAGCAGTACGATATGATGAACCAGATCGCCAAGCAGATGTATAAGAACCGCGGACGTTTGGGCGCATTGGGCGGCATGGGCGGCGGCATGCACGGCTTTGGCCGCAAGAAGCGCCTGCGCTGAGGGCGCATCCTTTCGGATAAATGTAGCTTTGATCTTTGAGATCGACGCATTTATGGATAAAACACAACAATCAATTTTATGGAGGTGAACGAACATGGTTAAAATCAGACTGCGCAGAATGGGCGCTAAGAGCGCGCCGTTTTACAGAGTTGTGGTCGCCGATTCCCGCTATCCCCGGGATGGCCGTTTCATTGAGGAAATCGGCACCTACGATCCCTGCACCGATCCTGCTACGATCAAGATCGATCTGGAGCGTGCCGACGCATGGATCAAGACTGGCGCTCAGCCCACCGAAACCGTCAGAGCTTTGCTGAAAAAGGCAAAGGCGATGTGATACTTGGAGGGGTTGACATGAAGGAGCTGCTGCTCTACATTGCCAGGAACCTGGTGGACCAGCCGGATGCCGTAAGCGTAACGGAGGTCCCCGGCGAGGGCGAGCTTACCTTGGAGCTGCGTGTGGCGCCGGAGGATATGGGCAAGGTGATCGGCCGTCAAGGCCGGATCGCCAAGGAGATCCGCACGGTGATCCGCTCATATGCCCAGCGTACCGGCGTCAAGGTTTCGGTCGATATCGTAGACTAAAAATAAAGCCTGTCCGATCGGACGGCCTTGCAAGGAAGTGAACACCGGCCGGAAAGCATGTGCCTTTCGGCCGGTGCTCCTTTAGAACCGGTATGCGCGCGCGCTCCGTATCCATGCAACGGGCGCTGCCTCCCGGTGGGGAGGCAGGAGGCGCGTTTTCTGCCGGGGCGGCGGCGCAATCGGGATGCTGCAACTGAAAATTGAGGGAACCGGGGGAGGGGAGAGACAGAATGATGGCATCGGGCAAATGGAAACGTTTTTTGCTGCCGGCTTTGATCTGGGCGATCTTTGAAGGGGTGGCAGTCACCCTTTGGCTCACGAAGGAGAATCTGTTCTATCTGCTGAATTTCAGCTATATCGGGACGGCGGTCGCGTTCGGACTCCTGTTGTTTCAGCTTCGGTACAAACATGCCCGCCGGGTGGCGCAGTTTCTGGTCGGAACCTACATGCTGGTCTACCTGGGCTTGATTTGTCATGAAAATATGCAGATCGAGGGCTTCTGGTACTATCTGTTCACCGGCGTTTTCGAGGCGGCGACGATCCACTATGCGGTGGCAAAGATTTTTGGCCCGCTGGTGTTCGGACGGGGATGGTGCGGCTACGCCTGCTGGACGGCGATGATCCTGGACCTGCTTCCCTATCCGGTCCCGCAGCGGCCCAGAAGAAGGTGGGGCTGGGTCCGGTATATTGTCTTTGCCCTGTCGCTCCTTTTCGTTGGCGCGCTGTTCCTGACCCATGTGGGGCATATGGAACAGATCATGTTCTGGGCGTTCCTGATCGGGAATGGCCTGTATTATCTGGTGGGCGTGGTTTTGGCCTTTGCGCTGAAGGATAACCGGGCCTTTTGCAAATACATATGTCCGATTACGGTGTTTTTGAAGCCCATGTCGTATTTTTCCTTGCTGCGCATCAAGTGCGATGAAAGCAAATGCGTTTCCTGCGGAAAATGCAAAACCGTATGTCCCATGGATGTGGATATGACGGACCCGTCGCGGAAGCGGAAAAATGGGACGGAATGTATTTTGTGCTTTTCATGCGTAAAAGCGTGTCCGAAAAACGCGCTGTGACCGGGGAGCGTGCCGGACAGGAATTGCCGCCGCCGCAGCTTTTTCCTGCGCGGGATACCTGCCGGACGGAACTTGCTGCATAAAGGCAGGATTTTGAAACAGGAGAGATGTGGGTATGGCGGATATAGACTATCAGATCGACGGTTGGCGTATACGGTTCCCGCAGGAGTGGAACATGTCCCTCGACGAAGCACAGCAGCCGCCCCAGGTGGTTTTTGATGTGGCGGAAGAGCCCGTTACGCTCTATCTTTCCACCTGGAATTTCCAGAGGCCGGAAACCGGAGAGCTGGCCGGCGCAGAAACCGTTGCCTCGATCGCTTTACAGGCATTTTCCCAGCAAGGGATCGAGACGGCGGAAGGCTTTGAAAAATATTGT
>CANSLL010000194.1 GCA_947647695.1 uncultured Clostridia bacterium
GCGTCTGAGCCGTCCCTTAAGCGGCTCTTTGGTTACTTTCTGTCCGTACAGAAAGTAACCGCGGGGTCCGGGGGCGCGCAGCCCCCGGGGGTCGCAGGTCAATACCAACCTGTCATCATAGACGCTCCCACAAAGCGGAAGCAACACCAAAAAAGCCCCGGTTCCGGGCATCGGAACAAAAAAGGAGGCCCCCAATGCCGGTTATCGCGATCATGTATGACTTCGACAATACCCTGAGCACAGAGGATATGGAGGATTATTCCTTCATCCCCTCCTTGGGCTATACCGTGCCGGAATTCTGGGCCATCGCCAATGAATTCGGCCGCCGCGAACGGATGGACGGCATCCTGGCCTATATGTTCACCATGATGCAGGAGGCCCGCCGCCGGGGCCGTCCCCTGACCCGCGCGGCGCTCACAGAAGCGGGCAAGGACATCGAACTCTTCCCCGGCGTGGCCGAATGGTTCGGCCGCATCAACGCCTTCGGCGCCTCCCTGGGCGTTACGGTGGAACACTACATCATCTCCTCCGGCCTGCGGGAGATCATCGAAGGCTGCGCCATCAGCGGCGCCTTCAAGGAGATCTTCGCCAGCGAGTTCTACTACGACGAAAACGGCGTGGCCGCCTGGCCCAAGCTGTCGGTCAACTACACCTCCAAGACTCAGTTCGTCTACCGCATCAACAAAGGCGTGCTGGACGTTTCCGACGACAAGACCCTCAACGCTTCCATGCCCGACGACAGCAAACGGGTCCCCTTCACCAACATGATCTATCTGGGCGACGGCCTGTCCGATGTGCCCTGTATGAAAATGATGCACGCCTACGGCGGCGCCAGCATCGCCGTATACAAGGACGAAATGACCCCCGGCGTCAAGGAGCTGCTGTCCCGGGGCCGGGTGGACTATATTTACAAGGCCGACTATCGGGAAGGCTCGGGCCTCGACACAACCGTCAAAAACCTGCTGCGCCGTATGGCCACCGCGGACGCCCTGGCAGAGGAAAACGCCCGCCAGCTGCAAATGATCTGCCGCACAGAGGAGCTGTCCGGGCAGCTTGCGCTGCCCCAGATGGAGGATTGAACAAAGCGCGGCCGCGTTTCCCTTTTTTCCATCCGCCCGCCTCAAGCGCCTCTTGCTTCCCGGAGGAAAGAGGTGTATAATTTTCCTATGGCAGGATAGAAAAACTGAAAGATTGAACAACGGAGGGAAAAATAGTATGGATATGTTTGCAAAGCTGATCGAAAACCTGCGCGCCACCCGGCGCACCATCGTGTTTACCGAGGGACCGGACCCGCGCATCTTAGAGGCCGCGGCACGTTTGAAAAAGGACGATCTCATGGATGTGATTCTGGTGGGCAAGGTGGACGAGGTCCGGGCCGCGGCCGCCGCTGGGGGCTTTGACATCGAGGGCCAGACGATCCTGGACCCGGCGGATTACGAGGGCATGGACGAGATGGTCCAGACCATGGTGGACCTGCGCAAGGGCAAGATGACCGCGGAGGAATGCCGGGCGGAGCTGCAAAAGGGCAACTACTTCGGCACCATGCTGGTCAAACAGGGCAAGGCCGACGCCCTCCTGGGCGGCGCTACTTATTCCACCGCCGATACGGTCCGTCCGGCGCTTCAGCTGGTCAAGACGAAGCCGGGCAGCAAGATCGTCTCCTCCTGCTTCATCCTGGACCGCACCGTGGACGGCCAGAACGACCGCTACTGCATGGCCGACTGCGCCATCAACATCCATCCCACCGAGGACGAGCTGGTGGAGATCGCCGTGGAGTCTGCAAAAACGGCGTCCTTCTTCGGCATCGACCCGAAGGTGGCCATGCTGTCTTACTCTACCCTGGGTTCCGGCAAGGGCGAGAGCGTGGACCTGGTGAAGAACGCCACGGCCAAGACAAAGGCGGCGGCCCCGGAGCTGGCGGTGGACGGCGAGCTGCAATTCGACGCGGCCTTTTCTCCCGTGGTGGCGGCGACGAAATGCCAGGGCAGTCCCGTGGCGGGCCAGGCGAACACCTTTATTTTCCCCTGCATCGAGGCCGGTAACATCGGCTATAAGATCGCCCAGCGCCTGGGCGGCTTTGCGGCCTACGGACCCATCCTCCAGGGCCTGAACGCGCCCATCAACGACCTCTCCCGCGGCTGCAACGCCGACGAGGTCTACCAGATGGCGATCATCACCGCCGGCATGGCGTAAGGGCGCGTAAGGCAGGAAAAAACATCAGGCAAAAAAGAGTCCCGCAGACGGTTTTCTTCCACCGTCTGCGGGACGTTTTCTTTTTCATCCGGGCCTTTTCCATCGCCGCTCCTGTTCCGTTTTGTTCTGCTTGCTGTCTCCGGCCCTGTGCGCCCCGCGGTCCTTACACCTGCCAGTGCTTGAGCCGGGGCAGCTGGGCCTCCATCATGGACCGCGCCTGCTCCTCCGTCAGCTCCGGGTGCTGACCGGTCATGATCGGCACGCAGGCGTCGATCAGCTGCTGCATCGACTGGTAGGCAAAAGCCCCTTCCCGGTAGCACCATTTGCAGTAATCCTCGTTCAGCGTGCCGTCGGGCTCCGCGCTGATGAGGTCGTCCTCGGTCAGGGGCATCCCGCAGCATTGGCAGACCAGCGTCTTGGGCGACCCCAACAGGGTGTTGATCGAGACGGAAAATTCCTTTGAGATCAGCTTCAGAGTCTCGATGCCCGGCTGGGTCTCCCCCGTCTCCCAGCGGCTCACCGCCTGACGGGTCAGATGCAGGCGCCGGGCCAGCTCCTCCTGGGTCAGGCCCGCTTTCTCCCGCAGCTGGAGGAGTTTATCTTTCATTTCCATGGGCGTATCTCCTTTTTTTGATTGATGGCTCTATTATAACATGTTTCCGTCAAAAGAAAAGCAACGCGCTGTTGCGCCGGAGAATCAAAAGGAAGGGCTCCAAGTGTGAAATCAATGGCGAGATCTCTTTTTTCGACAGTCAAAACAGCTGTCAAGATATTTATTCGTACAAATGCCGGCAAAAAGTTTGGTTAGTTTTTCACTTTCTGCACAGAGTTTTCCACTGTCCCCGCCAGCAAGACGAAATCTGGATGGGACAACTGCCGGAAAAGGACGGCGACCGTCCCGCAAAGCAGGACACGGCAGGAAAAAGAGCAGCGCCCCTGGACCAGTCCAGGAGCGCTGCTCGATACATGGGATCCGTCCGCGATCAGGAACGCGCCCGCCGGCGTGCGGCAAAGCCTTCCTGCAAAAGCGGCTGTTCCACTTTTTTCCACGTTTGCGGTGCGCCTTCGGCGGTCTCGCCGGGGACTGTTCCGCTTATTCCTCCGTCAGCAGCATGGGGATCTTTGCCACCACGTCGAGGCAGCGCGGGCACAGGCCTGTCTCTGCGTCCACTGCGGTACTGACCTTCCAGCAGCGCGGGCACTTTGCGCCTTCGGCGGGCTCCACCCGGACCTCCAGGCCGCCGTCGCCCTTGCGGCGCTCCACCTGGGAGACGATCAGCACATCTGCCATGTCATTCTCGTCCATGCCGGGCAGGAACAGGGCGTCGGGTTCGGCCTCGGTGAGGATGACCTTGGCCTCCAGGCTCTTGCCGATCTTCTTCTCGTTCCGGGCCTGCTCCAGGGCGGCGTTAACCGTGTCCCGGGTCTTGATGATCTCCTCCCAGCGCTCCATAGCAGCCTGGTCCAGGGCGTAATCGGCAAAGGGCTTGTTCATCTCGTTGAGCAGGACGTTCCGGCCGTCGTCGCCCTCACGGTGGGGCAT
>CANSLL010000195.1 GCA_947647695.1 uncultured Clostridia bacterium
TATCATATCAAACTTCCCCTTTCTTGTCAACTCTTTTTTTGGTTTTTTTATTCCATTTTTTCCGCTTTTTCCCGTTTCTTCCCGATACTACCGTATCTTTGATTTATGACGCTCCCAAAACTCAAGATATAGTTTTTCCCAAAAGATACATTTTATTTAGACATCTCCTTTTCACTGTGTTATAGTAGGGGTATCTTTTCCAGTGTTTTTTCTGTCTCATCTTACTATATATAATATCGTCCCGGCAGCACCGGCTCCGTGCGGGCCGCGCCGGCCGGACAGGAGCAATTTATGATTATCCATTCCCTGACGGCCACTTTCGGCTGTCTGAACAACGCCACATTAGATTTGTCGCCAGGCCTGAACCTGATCCAGGCGCCCAATGAATCGGGCAAGTCCACCTGGCTCGCCTTCCTGCGCTCCATGTTTTACGGCTTTTCCAGCCGAGAACGGGGCGCGCTGGCGGACAAAAACCGCTACCTCCCCTGGAACGGCGCGTCCATGAAGGGACGGGCCGACCTGACCTGGGACGGGCGGGACATCGTCCTGGTGCGCGACACCGTGGGCAAGGGCGCGCCCATGGGCCGGTTTTACGCCGCCTACGACGGCACCGCCGGACAAGTGGAGGGGATGACGGGCCAGAACGCCGGCGTCCTGCTGACGGGCGTGCCCCGTGCCGTGTTTGAACGCAGCGCCTTTATCCGCCAGAGCGGCTTGCGGGTAGACCAGGACGCGGAGCTGGAAAAGCGGATCGCCGCCCTGCTGTCCTCGGGTGAAGAGGATACTTCTTATATGGAGACCGAGCAGCGCCTGCGCCGCGCCCTGAACCGGCGGCGGCACAACAAAACGGGCTTGCTGCCCCAGACCGAGGCGGAGCTGGATGCGGTGGAGGACGCCTGCGCCCGTCTCGACGCGCTGCGGGCGCGCCTGCGGGCAGACCGGGGGGAGCTGGAGCAACTCCGCCAAACGCTGGATGCCGCAGAGGCAGACCTGGCCCTCCACGACCGCATGGACCGGATCGAGGCCAAACGGGAGCTGTTTGCCGCCCGGGCCGAGGCGGAACAGGCGGAGGCAGAGGCCGCAGCCCTGCGGGCAAAGATCGAGGCCGTCCATCTGCCCGAGGCGGAAACGCTGATCGCCATCAAGTCCAACGCCGCCAATTTAGTGGCGACCCAGGTGTCCATGAACCACGTCCAGGGGCAGGTGGAACGGGCCCAAGCCGCCGTGGCCGAGGCCCAGTCCGCCGTGGACGCCAACGTTTTTTCCCCCGCGGAGCCGGAGGAGGCCGCCGGACAGGTACGGGACGCCCTCGACCGGCGGGACGCCCTGACGGGTTCCGCCCGCCGCCTTTTGCGCGTCTTTTTTGTCCTGCTGGTCCTGGCAGCCGCCGTGCCCGCGGGACTGGCCGCGTCCCCCCTGCCCATGGAATACGCCGCCTACGGCTGCGCCGCGTTCTGCGCGCCCCTGGCTGCCCTGGCGTTTTATTTTTCCCGGAAAAAGGCTGCGGCCCGGGCGGCGCAGGAGCTCCACGACCGCTTCGGCGCAGACAGTGCGGACGCCCTTGACCCGCTGCTTGTCGCGTATCACGACCTTTACCGCCGTCTGACCGCCTGCCGGGATGAGGAAGCCCAGGCCGTCGCCTCCTGGCAGCACTTTTATCAAACGTATGAGCAGCTGTCCGCGCGCATTTTGGAACAGACTGCTTCCTTTTTCCCCGACATCGAAAACGTCAACCAGATCGTCCCGGCTCTGGACGCGGGGCTGAAGCAGTGGAAGCGCCTGCAAAAATGGGAGGAGCAGGCGGCCCAGGCCCGCACCCGCTGCGCCGTGCTCCGCAGCAAGCTGCCCGACGACGCGCCCCTGACCGCCGAGGAGGAAGCCTTGACCCGTCCTGTGCGGACGCGCCCGGAGCTGACCGCCCTGCGCGCCCGGACCGGGGAGGCCCTGACCGCCGTGCGTAGCCGGATGGACCGCAGCCAGGGCGAAGCCGCTGCCGCCGGCGACCGTGCGGAGCTGCTGCGCCGCCGGGAGGAGCTGACCCGCACCCGGACGGCGCTCCAACAGGAGTACGACGCCCTTGCGCTGGCCTTGGACGTCCTGGGCCAGGCCAACGAGACCCTCCACAGCCGTTTTTCCCCTGCCCTGGGCAAACGGGCCGGAGAGATCTTCTCCGGCCTCACCGGCGGGCGCTACCAGACCGTCGCCCTGGACCGGGCGTTCCACGCCTATGCCGAGGACGGCGACGCCATTCCCCGCGCCGCCGAGCTGCTCAGTCAGGGCGCCATGGACCAGCTGTACCTGGCAGTGCGTCTGGCCATCTGTGAACAGGTGCTCCCGGCGGACAAGCAGGTCCCCCTGATCCTGGACGACACCTTTGCCAATTTCGACGAAACGCGCATGGCCGCAGCCCTGGACTGGCTCCTGGACGCCGCCCGCCAACGTCAAATTTTGCTCTTTACCTGTCAAAGAAGGGAAGGGGACTATTTACAAACGGCGGAAAATGTGCGTATAATAACCTTACGCGCAAACCGCTGGCGCTGACCGTCCCGTCCCGCAGGGCGGAACGGAGCGGAGGCAGGTCCCTTTCGAGGGGCATAAAAAGCTGGTTTCTATTTTATAATGAAAAAACAATGCCGCTTTAGGCGGCGAAGGAGGAGCGAATTTTATGAGCGATTGCAATCACGATTGCAGCAGCTGCAGCGAGAACTGCGAAGAGCGGACGCCGGGCAGCATGCTGGCAAAGCTGTGCGACGGGGCAACGGTGAAGAAGGTTATCGGAGTTGTTTCCGGCAAGGGCGGCGTGGGCAAATCCATGGTCACATCCCAGCTGGCGGTAACCATGCAGCGCCGCGGCCACCATACTGCCGTGCTGGACGCCGACATCACCGGCCCGTCCATCCCCAAGGCCTTCGGGCTGACCGAGCGGGCCACGGGCACGGAGACCTGCCTGTTCCCCGTGCGGACGAAAACAGGCATCCAGGTGATGTCCATCAACCTGCTGCTGGAAAACGCCGAGGACCCGGTGCTGTGGCGCGGGCCGATCATCGGCAACGTGGTCACCCAGTTCTGGACGGATGTGCTGTGGGAGGACGTGGACTATATGTTCGTGGATATGCCTCCCGGCACAGGCGACGTGGCTCTGAGCACGTTCCAGTCTCTGCCGGTGGACGGCATCGTCATTGTCGCCTCGCCCCAGGAGTTGGTGGGTATGGTGGTAGAGAAGGCCGTGCGCATGGCGGAGATGATGGATGTGCCGATCCTGGGCATTGTGGAGAACATGAGTTATCTTGTGTGCCCGGACTGCGGCAAGAAGATCGCCCTGTTTGGCGAAGGGCGGAGCGAGCAGGCCGCGATGCGCCATGGTCTGGATCTGCTGGCGGAGATGCCGATCGATCCGAAGTTGGCGTCTTTGGTGGACAATGGCGCCATTGAGGAGTTCCAAGGCGGCTGGCTGGACGCCGTCGCCGACGCGGTGGAAAACCTTCCCAAGAAGGTTTTCCAAGGGGCATAACCCGATGGATTTTTCTTTGCGCGTCCCCTGCGAAAGCAGGGGACGTTTTTTGTTGCTGCTTGTTGGGGTTTGGGAGCGTCTATGTTGTTAAGTTGGTGGTGACCTATCCCCCCGGGGGCTGCGCGCCCCCGGACCCCGCGGTTCCTTTCTGTACGGACAGAAAGGAACCAAAGAGCCGCTTAAGGGACGGCTCAGACGCAGTGCTGCGCCGGAGCTGCGCTC
>CANSLL010000196.1 GCA_947647695.1 uncultured Clostridia bacterium
CGCCACCTGGTCCACCATTTCCTCAGGCCAATATTTCCGCAATTCCGCCAGATGTTCTGGCGTCCGATCCTTCTCGTCTCGCTTTGCCAGCGCCTCCTCGGTGTTCACCGCCAAGAAGAGCGTAATGCAGTCACTATCGGTAACCAGGGCCGCACTGTAAATGTGCTCCTTCCCGATCTCCCGGCGAATCTTCTCCATCGCGTGCCGTACCGCTTTTTCAATCGTGGGCTGGAGCGCCAAAAAAAACTGTTCCATCGTCGATGATTCAACCTTTCTTTTCCTGAATCGATATCAGTGAAAGTATAGCACCATTGCAAGCGTTTTTCAACTCAATCGGAGAATTGTTCCGTAATAGCCGCAAAAACGGAGCATGCTTTTTCTCAAAAGCATGCTCCGTTTTGATTCGCGCTCAGCAGCCGCCAAGCAGCGTCAGGACCGCATCCGTTTGCTCCTTGCGCTTTTTCCGGGCCAGGCGCTTCTGGGAAAGATATACGCCGCCCTCATAAGCCTCTTCGTCTGGAATCTTATCAATGCGCACCGCACAGACCTTATATTCAGGAATGCGGGCATACTGATCCAGCGCCGCATTGGTCAGCCAGTTGCAGTCTCCGTCGGGGAAATGGAAGGGCATCCAGCATTCGCCGGGGCTGCACTTATCGGAAACACGGGCCTCGGCGGTAATGCTCCCGCGTCGGGAGGTGATCCGCACACGCTCTCCGTCCCGAACCCCCAGACGCGCGGCATCCTGATCGTTGAGCTCCACAAAGGAGTTGCCCGAAAGGTTCATCAGCCCTTCGGTGCGGCCCGTCATCGCACGGGTGGTGTAATGATAGAGAATACGACCCGTCATCATGATGGTGGGGTATGTTTCATCGGGCAGCTCCGCCGCCGGGACGTACTCCGCAGGATAGAACCAACCCAGGCCGTGGGTAAATCGATCCACATGCAGGATGGGCGTCCCCGGATGATCCTTGGCGGGACACGGCCATTGCAGGCCCCGGCCCGCCACCTCCGCGCTGTCCAGCCGTGCGTGGCTGATCCCTGCATAGGACGGCGTCACGGAGGCGATCTCGTCCATGATCTCCGCCGCTGTCATCTGCTTTTGCGCATAGCCCATGCGGTTCATCAGGTCGATGATGATATCCGTATCCAAGCGCATATTGCCCGGCGCCTCGATGGCCTTGCGCACACGCTGGACGCGGCGTTCGGTATTCGTAAACGTGCCCTCCTTTTCCAGATACGACCGGCCCGGCAGTACCACGTCCGCATACTGGGCGGTCTCCGTCAGGAACAGCTCCTGCACCACGAAGAAGTCCAAGGACTTCAGGGCCTTGATGATATGGCCAGTATCCGGGTCCGTGACCACGGGGTCCTCGCCGTAAATATACAACCCCTTCACATCGCCGCGGATGACCGCGGGGAACACGTCCGTCGCGTGGAGGCCCGGCCTGCGGCTGAGGGGCACGCCCCACGCCTTTTCAAACTTCGCAACGACCGGCTCGTTGACTTCCCCGTTGACCTTGATCTTCTGATAACCGGGGAAATCGTTGGGCTGCGCGCCCATGTCACAGCCGCCCTGGACGTTGTTCTGCCCGCGCAGGGGATTGACGCCGCAGCCGCTGCGGCCCAGCTTGCCCACCATCATGGCCATGTTGGACATGGACATGACGCCCTCGGTGCCGGTGGAATGCTCCGTCACGCCCAGGCAGTAGATGATGGGCGCCTTATCTGCTTTGGCATAGATCCGCGCCGCTTTGCGCAGGTCCTCCGCGTCGATGTGGCAGATCTCCGCCACCCGTTCCGGCGGATACTGGAGCACGATCTTCTTGAGCGCTTCAAAGCCCTCGGTGCGTTCGGCAATGAACGCTTCATCGATCAGCCCCTCGGTGAGAAAGACATTCATCATGCCGTTGGCAAAGGCCACGTTGGTGCCGGGACGCAGCTTCAGATGGACGTCCGCATGTTTGGCCAGGCCGATGGTGCGGGGATCCGCCACGATCAGCTTTGCGCCGTTCGCCACGGCCCTGCGGATCTGCATCCCGATCACGGGATGGGCCTCCTCGGGGTTTGAGCCGACCAGCAGGATCGCGTCCACATCCGCGGTGATATCGCCGATGGGATTCGTCATCGCGCCGGAGCCCAGGGTCATGGCCAAGCCTGCCACGGACGCGCTGTGGCAGACGCGGGCGCAGTTGTCGGTATTGTTGGTTCCAAAGCAGGTGCGGACCATTTTCTGCACCATATAAATATCCTCGTTGGGACTGCGGGAGCACGCAAAGCCCGCCAGTGCGTCGGAGCCGTACTGCTTTTTGATCTCCATAAATTTCGACGCCACCAGTTCCAGCGCCTCGTCCCAGGAGGCTTTGCGGAACCTGCCTGTGGCGCGGTCCCGGATGAGCGGATCGGTCAGCCGGTCGCCGGACTGGGCGAAATCAAAGGACGCGCTGCGGCCCTTGACACACAGCATCCCTTTGTTGGACGGTCCGTCCCACGCCTCGGTGTCCACCACCTTCCCGCCCTTGACGTAAACGTCGTACTGACAGCCTGTGGCGCAATGGGGGCAGGTGGTGCGCACCTTTTTGACCTCCCACTGGCGGTAGTCCTTGCGCCGTTTCATTTGCAGCGCGCCGGTGGGGCACGCCTGGACGCAGTTGCCGCAGTGCTCACAATCAGTATCCTTCCAGTCCGCGCCGAAGGCGGGGCCGATCACGGACTTGAAGCCGCGGTAGCTGGTTTCAATGGTCCCTCTGCCCGTCAGCTTCTGGCAGGTGTTGACACAGCGGTGGCAGAGGATGCACAAATTGGGATCGTAAGTAAAAAATTCATTGGTATCGTCGATGGGCTGATCGAATTCATCCTTCGGGAAGGACGTCTCCTCCACGCCGTAGCGGTAGCAGTAGTCCTGGAGCTGGCACGCGCCGTTTTTGCCGCACTTGAAGCAGTCTGTATTGTGATGGCTGAGCAGCAAATCCAGCGTAGACCGGCGGGATTCCACCACCCGCTCGCTCTCGGTATGGATCACGTCGCCCTCGGACAGGGGGAAGGAGCAGGCCGTCGCCAGCTTGGGATTGCCCTCGATCTCCACCATGCACATCCGGCAGGAACCCTCAGGGTCCAAATCTTTGAGATAACACAGCGTGGGGATCTCAATTCCATATCGTTCCGCAGCCTGCAAAATGGTCGCGCCCTCTTCCACTTCCACCGCAATGCCGTTGATCGTTGCATGAATCATTCTCTTTTCGCCTCCCATCACTTTTTATCCACCGCGCCGAACTTGCACGCATCCATACATGCGCCGCACCGGATGCACTTGGCGCCGTCGATCCGGTGGACTTCCTTTACGCTTCCGGTAATGGCGCCCACAGGACATTTTTTCGCGCACAGCGTACAGCCCCGGCATTTGTCCTCGACGATGGTATAACGCAGCAGCGCTTTGCACACGCCGGCGGGGCACTTTTTGTCCACGATGTGGGCCACATACTCGTCCCTAAAGCACTTGATCGTGGACAATACCGGGTTTGGCGCCGTCTGGCCCAGGCCGCACAGCGCATTTTGTTTGATTTGTCCGGCGAGGGCTTCCAGCTTATCCAGGTCCTCCAACGTGCCGCCGCCCTCCGTGATCTTTTCAAGAATTTGATACATACGCTTGGTGCCAATGCGGCAGGGGGTGCACTTGCCGCAGGACTCATCCACCGTGAAGCCTAAGAAGA
>CANSLL010000197.1 GCA_947647695.1 uncultured Clostridia bacterium
CGCCAAGGTAACACTGGCAGGACCGGAAGATACAGTACCTTTAATTGTAATCGTAATGGTAACAACTTCATTTTCCTTAGCATAAGCCTTATCTGCAGCCATGGCAGAAATCCAGATACAAAGAATTTGGGCGATTCTGGTATTACAATGACTGCTACACTGACAGTCGCTACTGCAAATGTGTCCGCGCCCACTTGTGTTGCATCTTGATTTTTTATAGGGTTACTTTTCAACAAACAGTTCTTTTGGAACAGTAAAGCCCCCGCTCCGTTTGGAGCGGGGGCTTCCCCTTTCTCAATCCATCTTATACAGTGCAATGATCCAATACGTTGTACCGCTCAGATTCAGCTGATGGGCCGAATGCCCGCTGTGGGAAATGCGCACGGTACTGCCCGACCACGAAGTGGAAACACTGGTCAGACTCACGCCGGAGACGTTCGCCGCCACCTGTCCCGTGGACGCGCCGCCCTTGAAGATGCCGATGGTGTTGCCGCCGACGGCGAAGAACACCGCGGGCACGCCGGAAAAGGTCAGGACCGTGGGGTGGCTGGAGCCATACTGGCCGTTGCCGGTATAGCTCTGGAAGTCGATGCGGCAGTTGCCGCGCTTGGCCAGCGCCGCGTTTACGGCGGCAAAGGCGCTGTCGTGGTCTGCCAGGGCCGCGTCGAGCTTGGCGCTGTCGGCGTTGAAATCCTGCATCATCACCCTGTCATGCAGCTGCCATTGATTCAGTTGGTAGTGTTCTGTTTTGTTCATGTTCAGAGGTTCCTTTCATCCAATTCAAATTCAGGGCAAGAAAAATGCCCTACACCATAGGTGAAGGGCAGGGGGGTTGTTGCACGGTTTTGTACAACATGGCGCAAAAAACTGTAAAAAACTGCAAAAAAGGCAAAAAAGGCGCTCCCGCGACAGGGGAGCGTCTTTTTCCATCCATTGTTTTACGCCGCAGAGAAACTATCTGCCTTACCAGTGACCTACTTCACTGCGGCTCCACTCGTTTTTTTGGCCGACCTGAATATTGTACAGCGTCCGCGTCAGGGCGGTCAGCTCACTGTCCTCCATCTGGGCAAACAAAATACCGTAGCGGTATTTGCCGGGGCTGTGCTCCTCGGCGCGGATGATCTGGCCCAGAAACCGCATGGGCTGGTATTCCTCTAACTTGATTTTCAGGCGCAGGATCTCGTCTTCCTCGTGGATGAATTCCGACTCCACGCACGCGCCGCCGGTGCTGATATCCACTAAGGTGCAGCTCTCGGGATTGGCGTACTTCTCGTCTTCCTGGCGGTGCAGGGACGCAGGCGCATGGAGCGGCAGCCGGAAGCTGACGCGGTGGTTGGGGATCTGCTCGACCTTGAGGTTCTTGACCTTGCACAGCACGCGGTTGGACTCCTCGATGGTGGCGCGCAGGCTGAAGGGTACCATTCGCCGGTTATAGCCGCGGACAAACACAGACTCGCCCACGGGGCGGGTCTGGAAGGACAGGCAGCCCGGCAGGCGCTCGACGGTCAGATCCGACGTACTGAACCGGGTAATGCGTCCTGTGAGCAGCAGCTTGCCGCTTTGGAGGCTGATGTCCACGGTGGTGCCCTTTTGCAGGTCAGGGAAGCCGTCCGGCGTTCTGTCCTCCATCGGCTTACGTTCCACCACCCGATCCTCCGGCGCTTCCCGGGGCGGGTCTTCCTTTGTGTTGTCTGAAAATAAATCTGCCCAAAAACCCATATGTACCACCTTTTTCCCCGTAACCGCCCCGGCGCGTTTTATCCCGCGGCGGCCGGGCATTTCATACGGATAAATTATATACGATAGCGGCGGGGTCTGTCAATACTTTGTGCGCCCCGGAAGGAAAAGGAATCAAGTCAAAAAAGTGGCTTTGCTATTTTTTTGAGGGGGGATTTCGTTCCGCTCTGCGCCTCGGTTGTCTGCCTGCGGCAGACAATTCGACGTTCGCTCCGCGCGTCGTCAGAAGAAACTCCGCTCAACTCCGTTTCCGCTTGACGGCGAAAGCTCCGCCCGCTCCGTTCCTTCTTCCTCTCCCCACGCGACCCGCTCCGCTGGGCTCGCGCGGGGAACCCCTTTTTTTCCGACGCACATGTCGCCGGAGAAAACGATTGAACTACTTTGCCGCCTGCGGGCGGCAAACTCCTGCGGAGGGCCTTTTTGAAGTCAAAACCTCCGGCTAAGCCGGAGGCTTGAGTAAGCCCTAAAAGGGCATGATACGGACGAAGCCCCTTAAGGGGCCCCGAAAGGTTTGCCGACTGCATTTCTTTCTCGGGCCACCCCTTAAGGGGTTTTTGTTACGCCTTCTTGTTCTCGCGACCCGTAAACGGGTCTACAAATTCCTTCAGCCCCAGTTGGTCTGCCAGCTGATCCGATTCAAGTTGGTTTCGGATATATTCCGCTATCTGCTTTTTATTCCTCCCCACTGTATCTACATAGTACCCTCTTGCCCAGAAGTGGCGGTTCCCGTACTTGTACTTCAAATTTGCATGTCGGTCGAAAATCATCAGGCTGCTCTTTCCTTTCAGATAACCCATAATTTGCGATACACTATATTTCGGCGGTATACTGACAAGCATGTGTATATGGTCGGGACAGGCTTTTGCTTCTATAATCTCCACACCTTTCTGCTGGCATAATTTTCGCAATATTATCCCGATATCTTGTTTGATTTGCCCATATATCTCCATCCTGCGGTATTTCGGTGCAAATACAATATGGTATTGACATCTCCAACTGGTGTGTTAAAAACTACTTATGTCTTTATCTTTCACGATGAAGACCTCCCTGTTTTTGTATTTGTGTGGTCGGCAAACCACTCTTACTTTAACAGGGAGGTCTTCTCTTTTCTACTTTTCTCCTCGCTATAAGCTATTTTTTACCCCCGGCTTAGCCAGGGGTTGCCTTTGCCCCTTCCAACGCAAGCGCCCCCGGCGCATTCTGCGCCGGGGGCAACAAATTGTCAAAAAAGTGGGCTCAGCCTTCCTCAATGGCAGCCTGGGCGGCGGCCAGACGGGCGATGGGTACGCGGAAGGGGGAGCAGGAAACGTAGCTCAGGCCCACCTTGTGGCAGAAGCGCACAGAGGAGGGGTCGCCGCCATGCTCGCCGCAGATGCCCAGCTTGATGTCCGGGCGGGTCTGACGTCCCAGGTCCGCGGCCATCTTCACCAGCTTGCCCACGCCGGTCTGGTCCAGACGGGCGAAGGGATCGCTCTCGTAGATCTTCTTGGCGTAGTAATCGCTGAGGAACTTGCCGGCGTCGTCGCGGGAGAAGCCGAAGGTCATCTGGGTCAGGTCATTGGTGCCGAAGGAGAAGAATTCCGCTTCCTTGGCGATGTCGTCGGCGGTCAGGGCCGCGCGGGGGATCTCGATCATGGTGCCGACCTTATACTTCAGGTTCGCGCCGGCATCGGCGATAACCTTGTCCGCCGTCTCACAGACCACATCCTTGACGTATTTCAACTCCTTGACCTCGCCCACTAAGGGGATCATGATCTCGGGGACCATATCCCAATCGGGATGGGCTTTCTGCACGTTCAGCGCGGCCTTGATGACAGCCTTGGTCTGCATCACGGCGATCTCAGGATAGGTGACGGCCAGGCGGCAGCCGCGGTGGCCCATCATGGGGTTGAACTCGTGGAG
>CANSLL010000198.1 GCA_947647695.1 uncultured Clostridia bacterium
CTCATACTCATACCTCTGGCGTAGTTCTCGGTTGACGCCGTGTCATTCAAAGAATGGCTTCGATAAAATTTGAAACAAACAGAGCGGACAGCTGCCGCTCTGTTTGACTGGTATAAAAGTTCCCCCGACGGCTGCCTCAGGACGCGTCTTTGCCGGGGCAGGGGATATGATGGATCAGCTGCGCGCTGTGCTGCTGGCCGTCCGTATAGTTCAGGGCGAACTGTATTTGATGCGCCTGAGGATCATACTGCCCGCGGTAAAAGGCCGGGACGCTGAACCGGGCGGCGGTCCTGGTGGTTTCATACAGCAGCGCGGCGATCCTGCCGCACAGAACGTTGAAGTATTCCTTGCTGAAATCTTCCATGTCCCGGAACGTGACTGCGTCCGTATAAAAGGCGTTTTGGGTCATACGGAGCAGCAGGGCCGTGTCTGCGCAAAACGTCAGCGTGGTATGAAAGCCCTTTTGAAAAGAAATGGATATGGTACACAGGTCTCCGCCAGGGACGGGGTCATCCTGATGCAAACATACGCCGGTGGACAGCTCTGTCACCTCCTGGACGGCTTGGTCCAGCAGTGCTTCCAGCCTGTCTTGAGACAGTGCGGTATTCATATGCGGTCCCCTCCTTTTTGTGATTTCCCGGCGTTCCTCGCGCCGGCTATTTGGGCCTGCCGCCGCAGGCAGGGGGCAGGCAGGATATTTCTTATTGCGCGGACGGCTCCGGCGGCTCCGCGCCGCGGTCCTGTACGGGAGCATGCTCCCACTCCGGCGGCTCCTCCGGCTCCGTCCACGGTTCCATGGTGGCGACGCAGCGGTGGATGGGCGTACCCAATTCGTAAAACTTTGCCTCGTAGTCGGTCATGACGCCGGTGGGGCCGTTGGCGTGGAGGTCGTCCGTTACCTCGGACAGGGAAAATCCCGCCGTGGGGAATTCCTCCACAGAAAAGGCGAACAGGGGGGCGTTGTCGGTTTTGAAATGGATCTCGCCGCGTTCTTTTAATACGGTTCGATAGAGCTTGAGAAAATTTTTGTGGGTCAGGCGGCGTTTTGCGTGGCGTTTGGTGGGCCAGGGGTCGCAAAAATTGATGTAGATCCGATCGATCTCCCCTTCGGCGAACAGCTCCGGCAGACGGGCGGCGTCGCAGGAGAGAAAGCGCACGTTTTCCAGTCCCAGGGCGCAGACGCGCTCCATGGCGATGACCATGGCGTCCGGTACGCGCTCTACGGCGATGAACAGCACGTCCGGGTGCAGCCGCGCGGTTTCGGCAGTGAAGCGTCCCTTGCCACAGCCCAGCTCCACATGGAGAGCGCAACTGTCGCGGAGCAGGGAGCGCCAATTGCCCCGCAGGGATGCTCCGTCACCGGCCAGCACATGGGCGCAGCGCTCCATCCGGGGGATCAGATTTTTCTTTTTTCTCATGCGCATGATCGCATACCTCGCAAAATTCATTGTGCCGCCCGAAAGAGGGGCGCGTGACCGGAGGAACGCTTGCTGAACGAAGGGCGCCGTTCTGCCGGACAGGCCTATCATATCATAGATAAGCGCCGGATGCAAATACAGAACAGACTCCTTATTTATAAATAATTTTCGTCGATTTGATTCCTTCCGTTCCTGCATTGTCCTTGGGCAGGGAGGGGAGTGTTTACAGGCAGGGAAAGGCGCCATGAAGACAAAGCGGGCCCGGCATATAAATGAGAGAGCCAGTCTGATGCGGCATTGCGGTACCGGTGGAAGAATATGTTCTTTACTTTTTCTTTTTGCCGCGCTAAAATGAGGGGCAGTGTGCAGATGCGCAGCAGAAAGAACAAAAGGGAAGGGAAAACGATGATAGCAACGATCATCAACGTGATATTGGTACTGCTGGGCAGCGGCGTGGGTCTGGCTGTGGGCGGACGCCTGCCGGAACGAATCTCCCGGACCATCACCGCGGGCCTGGCGCTCTGTGTGGCGGTTATCGGTGTGACGAACGCCATCAAAACGGCGGACATGTTGTGCGTCATTCTCTGCCTGACGGTGGGCGGCCTGATCGGCGAGGCGGTCGGCATTGAGCGTTATATGGACCGGGCAGGGGACGCTTTGAAGCGCCTGCTCACCCGCGGCAGCGGCGGCGGCCGGATGGCCCGCTTTACCGAAGGGTTCGTTACGGCAACGCTGCTGTTCTGCGTCGGCTCAATGGCGGTCATGGGCAGCCTGGAGGCGGGGATCAATCACAACTACAGCATCATTATTTCCAAAGGCGTAATCGACGGCTTCACTTCGATCACCTTTGCTGCCACCATGGGCATCGGCGTAGCCTTTTCGGTCCTGCCCCTGCTGCTGTATCAGGGTGGGATCACGCTCCTGGCCGGTGTTGCCGCGCCGTATCTCAGCGACGCGGCCGTAACCGAAATGTCCGCCGTGGGCGGTGTGATGCTGTTGGGATTGGCGGCGAACATGCTGGGCATCACAAAAGAGCACATCCGGGTGGGAAATATGCTGCCGGCATTGTTCCTGCCGCTGGTCTATCTGCCCCTGACGGCGTATCTTGGACAGGTTTTTTCCTGATCGGATTGACATAATGCAGAAGAAAAGAGCTGATACAATATCTTGTGGCAATGCTTTGGCAAAAAGACCAAAAAAACATAAAATTTTGTGGTGGCGGACTCTATAAAACTCTTGCTATTTTTTTAACGAAGTCGTATAATTCGGATATAGGAGTGGACAGTAGGCAGTCCATTCCGGTTCTGTCGTGCTACGGCGGAAAAATGAGCGGCCAAAGGCGGGGCCTCCGCCGGAGGCAGTTGAATGATGAGGAGGAAGAAACATGGCAGTTGATTTGGAAAAAAAGGGTCACATTGGCGTGATCACGATGAATCGTCCTGAGGCGCTGAACGCGCTGAACACCCCCATGCTTCAGGAGCTGGAGAAGGTCATCGCTGAGGTGGAAGCGGACGACGAGATCTATGTCTGCGTGCTCACTGGCGCGGGCCGTTCCTTTGTTGCGGGCGCAGACATCGGCGAGATGAGCGAGTACGGCTCTGTTGCCGGTAAGGCCTTCAGCGACTATGGCAACAGCGTGTTCCTGAAGATCGAGAACATGGCTAAACCTGTCATTGCCGCCATCAACGGCTTTGCGCTGGGCGGCGGCTGCGAGCTGTCCATGGCTTGCGATATCCGTCTGGCCAGCGAGAAGGCGCGTTTTGCCCAGCCTGAGGTCGGCCTGGGTATCACTCCCGGTTTTGGCGGCACCCAGAGAATGCCCCGTATCTGCGGCGTTTCCAATGCGATGGAGATGATCCTGACCGCAAAGCAGATCAAGGCGGACGAAGCCAAGGCGATGGGTCTTGTCAGCGCGGTCTATCCTGCTGAGGAATTGATGGACAAGGCCATGGAGCTGGCGGAAACCATTGCGTCCAAGGCGCAGATCGCCATCCGTCAGAGCAAACGCTGCATCCGCCGCGGTATGCAGACGGATATTTACACCGCAACCGCATATGAGGCAGAGGCCTTCGGCGTCTGCTGCGCCACCGAGGATCAGAAGGGCGCGATGAAGGCGTTCATGGCCAAGGAGAATTACACCTTCCTGAACAAGTAAGTTGAAAAAGTTCCCCACCGGCGGGGAGCCGGAACATTCCGAACAAACCATGT
>CANSLL010000199.1 GCA_947647695.1 uncultured Clostridia bacterium
TGCATTATTCAGCTTCGGCTTTTCTTTCGTAATGCCGTAAAACTGCGCTGTCTCCGTATCGCTTTCCGTACTCAGCATACTGGTATTTCCAATCATCGCGCCCAAGTCTTCCATATCTTCCAGTTTTCCGACTCGCTCCACCACATCGGCCATATGGGCACGCGGTACAACGCTACCTATAATATCGAGTCCTGCGGCACCATCAACATGGTCAACTCACTGGCCGCCCTCAAGCAGTTGGTATATGAGCAGAAGAAGTATACGCTGGAGGATTTCCGCGAGGCCATTCGGAACAATTTCGGTTTCTATACAGCCATGGAGTCCAAGGCATATTCCCTGGGCGAGCAGGTGAAAAAGCCCGATATCACGCAGTTTGACGAGATCCACGGCGACTGCCTGAAAGCGCCCAAACACGGCAACGGCGAGAAGATGACCGAAGAGATTCTGGTGGAATACGAGGAGTGGTTCTGCGACCTGTGCAACCAGTATCAGTCCCTGTATGCCAAGCCCATGTATGCCTGCCAGATTTCGGTGGCGCTGCATGCCGCGGTCGGAATGGCGACCTGCGCGACGCCGGACGGCCGTTTGTGCAATACGGCGCTGGCGGACGGCTCCATGTCCGCCTACCCCGGAACGGACCGCAACGGTCCCTATGCCCTGATGGCCTCCAGCTGCTGCTGGGATCAGAGCAAGTCCCAGAACAGCCAGATGAATATGAAATTCCACCCCAATGCGGTCAAGGGCATCGACGGCAGCAAGAAGTTGCTATCGCTGATTCGCTCCTATATGGATCAGGGCGGTTTCCATGTTCAGTTCAATATTGTCGACTCCAAGATGCTCAAGGATGCGCAGAAGCGCCCGGACGACTATCGCGACCTGCTGGTGCGCGTATCTGGATTTACACAGTACTGGGTCGAAACCGGCAAGCCGGTGCAGGATGAAGTGATCGCCCGCACCGAATTTGAAGGAGGAGTATGATTATGAAACACAGCGATTGCAAGAATTTCACACCGTTGGACGCGTTCAAGGGCTTGTGCCGGGCAAACGGCGGCATGGTGATGGTCGACAGCGATACCTGCCCGCAGTTTGCGGCGGCGGCAAAATGCCGGAATTGTGTTCATTTCTGCGACCCCAATGAAGACGGGATCGGCGTTTGTAAGGGTTTGGAGAAGGAACACTGGGCCTATGCCGATTTGAATGCAAAGACCTGTGAGGGGTATCAGGCAAAAGAATAACGGCGCAGTTCGCAGCAGGTTTTGAAAGGGGCGGCAAAGCCGCCCCTTTGCCAGAACGTCCCATTTCGTTTCGCGTCCCCACCGCTCCGGGGCCTGTTGAAACGCAGGGTCCTGAACGCGCCGGGAATACAGAAAAGAAGTGGGACTTCCAGAAAGGAGAGGGGATTATGTCTGAAAAGGATAACGCCCGCAGTGGGCTTTTGGTTGTTGTGGCGGCGTTTTTGGCATACTTTGTATTCTTTGGATACCGAAGCGCGTTCTCTGTTCTGCTGACGCCCATGACCACAGATATGGGATGGGATGCCGCGCAGGTCACCTCCGGTTATTCCATCATGATGCTGCTGTATGCAATAACGTCCTATTTTTCCGGGATGTTTTTCACAAAATACGGTGCAAAGTTCTGCTTCGGCGTCGGCACGATCGCCGGCTTCCTGGGCTATTTTGTCACGAGCTTTGCCGGAAGTTTTATGGCCTATCTGGTGCCGTATGCGCTGTTTGCCGGCGTGGCGACCGGTATGTTGTTTGTGCCCGCCACATCCACGGTGCGCAGCTGGTTTATCGGCAACGCGTACGGCAAGGCCTTCGGATTTGCCGCCTCCGGCGCCTGCGTGGCGCAAGTGATCTTGACCCTGGGCCTCAAAGCGGTGCTTTTGACCATGGACTGGCGCATCGGTATGCGGATGCTGGCGGTGGTGGCGCTGATACTGCTGGCGGTGGCGACGATCTTGACGAAAAAGCCGCCGGCGACCTATGGTATGAAGCCGAAAGGCGAGATCATCGGCGGCGGAGCGGCCAAGGGCGCCCCGCCCCGTATGTGGACGGTAAAGGAAGCCTTTAAGACCTATGTGGTCTGGGGTTCCATCCTGGCGTTCTTCTGCTCGTGCTTCTCGGAGTTCCTGATCTGGTCCCAGCTGGTCAGCTACTGGGTCAAGGACGCCGGAATGAGCATGGGCCTCAGTACCAATCTGTACGCCTTCCTCGGCGTTTTAGGCTGCATTTTTGCACCGCTGTTGGGCACGCTCTCGGATAAGTACGCCGGCAAAGTCGGCAATGAAACGCTCGCCCGCCGCCGGCTGATGTTTGTAGCGCCGGCCTGCGGCCTGCTGGGTATGGCCTGCCTGCTGCTGGGCATCCATTCCCTGGCGGTCACCATTCTGGCCTGCGTGTTCTTTGCCATGTACTGGCAGGGAATGCCTGCGCAGGTCACCGGCTACATGGGCTCTATATTCGGTCCCAGCTTCCCGAAGATCTGGGGTCTGGCCACGCTGATCATCATGGGCATCGGCCCCGCCCTGGGCAGCTATCTGGGCGCTAAACTGTACGTCATATTCAACAGCTATCAGGTGTCGTTTATCATGGCGCTCGTCATGTTTGGCCTGTCGGCTTTCTTTGCCCTGACATTGCCAAAGAAGATTCGGGAGCTGGAACAGAACAACGACGGATAACGGATCGGGCGCAGGATAGACGGCGCGTTGCTGTGGAGGGATGAGAGGTGAGGACTTACGTCGCAAACGGGTTTGATTTTTGACATTCAGGGATTTTCGGTCCACGACGGTCCCGGAGCCAGGACGCTGGTGTTCCTGAGCGGATGCCCCCTGCGGTGCCAATGGTGCGCCAATCCCGAGGGGATGCGGAAAAAGTATAACCTGATGTATGCCAAAGGGCGCTGCAAGGCGGTCCAGAATCATTGCAGCCGGTGCATGACGGCCTGCCCCCAGGGAGCCATTACCATGAACCCGGAATCGGGGCTGCCGCAGATCCGGCGGGTCAAGTGCATGGACTGTACCGAATTTGCCTGCGCCAGGGTGTGCAATTATGAGGCGCTGCGTATTTCCGGGAAGGAGTACACAGTGGAGGAGCTGATGGAGGTCATCCGGCGCGACCGCGCGTTTTGGCAGGGCAACGGCGGCGTGACCTTCGGCGGCGGCGATCCGCTGGTCCAGTGGGAATTCCTTGTGCAGGTGCTCGAGGAATGCAGGAAGCACCAGATCCACACGGCGATCGAGACCGAAGGGTATGCCGAAGAGGCCGTTTTCCTGCGCGTATTTTCCTATATTGATTTTGCCTTTGTCGACCTCAAGCATATGGATCCCCGTAAGCACGAGGAGAAAACCGGCGTCGGCAACGAGCGGATCCTGAACAATCTCCGGGCGTTGAAAGCCAGCGGCTGGAAAGGGCGCATCATTCTGCGCACGCCGGTCATTCCGGGCTTCAACGATTCGGAGGAAAACGCCCGGGCTACGATCGCCTTTATGAAGGAATCCGGCTTTTTTGAGATCAACCTGCTGCCGTTTCATCGGATGGGAACATCTAAATGGGAGCAGTTAGGACTGGAGTATGTGTACCGCGATCAGCCCAATTTGACGAAAGAGG
>CANSLL010000200.1 GCA_947647695.1 uncultured Clostridia bacterium
CGCTCCGGCACGACACTGCGATTCGCCTTTCCCTTAAGAATCCCTTTTTGTTTTTAGGTGTCTATGCTTTCCGTTCCGTTAGCGCGCCGTTTCTGTACCCAGTCCGGTCATTGATGCCGGTCTCTCCGATCTGCTTTGCGGCAGTTAGTGACCGCTTTATTGTGTCTAATCACAGATAGGAGGAAGGGTGCAAGACAGGACTACCCCTACTTCTTGCGCCGCTGCCGCTAACGAGTGCGTTAGGGAAAGGTTCCACTGCCGCACCACTGAGCGCGGAGCGCGGAAAGAGGAGGAGTACCTCGCGCAAAGCCGCTGTGCGGCCGTCAGCAATGACAGGATACGTTTATAAGACCACTAACCTATCGCAAAGCACCTCGGAGAGACCGGCATCAATCACCGGTCTAAGAACAGAAACAACGCACGAACGTATCGCAACGCCGCGATCCTTAAAAGAAGAAAAGGGATTCTTAAGGGGCGGCGACTGGCGATGTCGTGCCGGAGCAAAGCTCCGGCGCAGCATCGCTGCTCGCCGCTCCTTAAGCGGCTCTTTGGGTACTTTCTGTCCGCACAGAAAGTACCCGCGGGTCTGGGACGCGCAGTCCCAGCGCAGAGGGCCGCTAAGCTGGATGGGTGACCTCCGCTTCCCTTGATGCGTTGAAGCGTCTATAATAGTCCGACTCTAAAATGAGATTGTTCATATGCACAAACTTGCCCGCCGTGTAGCGCATGGTCTCCTTTTCCTCGTCCGTGGGTGGCTCCTGACCGTCGAAAACAAGGTCGATGTGGCCGCCTGTGCATAAGGCCTGGTCGTTGATCCACGACTGGTCCGCAAAAACAGCGTAGCCGGGATAGTCCGGGTCGAAAATGTCGCGGCCTAAATATATATAGCCGTTGTCGATGCCGAAAAGATTCAACACCGTGGGCAGCAGGTCCGCCGTGGCACAGGTCTTCGTCACCTCCATGGACGGCCCGTCCGCCGCCCAGATGATGCACGGCGTCTTTTCCACCAACAGCGGCGTATCCTCGCCGACGCCCGATTCCGCCCGCAACCGTTCCTGGTCCAGCATCCCGTAAACATAGTGGTCCGTAAAGGCGATGATGACCGTGTCCTCTAAATGGCCGTTTTCCTCCAACGTGCGCAGCAGGTACTTGAACAGGTCGTCGCAGCAGCGGGCCTTGGCCCGCAGGCAGTCCACCTCTTCATGGCCGCTGCTGCCCTGGTACGCCGGGTACTGGCCCAGGGCAAAACGGCTCAGGGTCTCGTCGTAGGTGTACGTCATATGGGCGTTGCGGGAGATGATGAAGTTGAAAAAGCCGGTGTATTCCTGCCCTTCCTCCCCGTGGAAGAATTTTTCCATCAGCACCTCGTTTTCAAACACGCCCGTGTCAGAAAGCAGCGCATCGCCCACCATGCCGAAATTCATATAGCTGTTGTACGCTTCATACCCCATGGCCGGCTCCATGACGCCCCGGTTGTAGAACGTGACGTCGTTGTAGTGGAACGCCTGGGTGCTGTAGCCCAGGGCGCGGAACTGCCAGGGCATACTGGAGGAAAAATCGTTGGTGCAGTAGTCAAAGGCGTACTGGCCGTTGGTGGGCAGATAGCTGCCCGTGTTGACGCAGAACTCCGTGTTGAAGGTGCGCACGCTGCCGTAACCAGGGGTGTAGAAGTTGGTAAAGTCGATGCCCTCCTCCTTCATGCGCCAGAGGGTGGGCGTGTCCTCCTCGGTAATCAGCCAGTCGTCTATGCTCTCCATGAGCACCAGGACCACGTTTTTCCCGGCGAAAATGCCGGTCATATCGTTTTCCCTGTGGGCGGGCCGGGCGGCAAACAACGCCTCCAGCTCCTGGGCCCGTCCCTCGACCTGACGGTGATAGTGGAAGGTATGGGGATAGAGGTTGTGTTCCCAGACGTCTTTGGCCGTGGTCTGGTAGATGCCGCAGAACTGATAGAGCAGATGGGCGTCGTACATCGTCTCGTAGATGCCCTCCTGGGACATGGCCCGGCGGTACTCGTTGTTCGCGCCCCAGGTATCGCCGTCGGCGCGGAACTGGGTGACGGGATAGGAAAACAGGCCCACCGCCGCGGAAAAGGCGGCCAGCAGGCACGCCGCCCGCAGCCGGGCCGGGCGCGGCCCGCGGGGGACAAGGAAGCAGCCGATGCACCCGCCGATCATTACCGCCGCCGTGGCACACCACCAGGAGGTGGAGAACATGCCCAGCACGTCCCCCATGAACGCGCCGCCCTCGCCGGCGTAGCGGATGTCGCCAATCCACATCATGCGGGTGAAGATGGCATAGTAGCCGCATTGGACGCCGGCGAAGATGGCGAAGAAGTAAAAGCTCAGGCCGTAGACCACCTTGCCGATCCATCGGGGCAGGGCCAGGGCAATCGCGGTGAGCAGCAGCGCCCAGATAAAGCCGAACATCAGCCCCGCGTCCCCCTCCGGGTCAAGATACCGGCTGGCATAAAGCTCTACGGACCAGTAGGACAGGAACATCCACACGACGCCCAGAAGATAAAAGAAGGTTTGCCGTTTCGTCAGGAGAGCGGCGGACGCTTCCCGCTTCCCCCGGCGCGCGGTCCGGTTCAGCAGTCCGCCGGGCTTTAGGTACAGCTTCACGGACACGGGCCTTAAAAGGTCACGCGGGCGCGGATATAGTCCGCAACCTCAGACAGGGGCAGGCGCACCTGCTCCATGGTATCCCGGGCGCGGATGGTGACGCAGTTGTCCGCCGGCGTGCCCTTCTCCGCGTCGCCCACGGTGTCGAAGTCCACGGTGATGCAGAACGGCGTGCCAATCTCGTCCTGGCGGCGGTAGCGTTTGCCGATGGAGCCGGTGTCGTCGTAATCCACCATAAATTCCTTGGAAAGGGTCTGCTGGAGTTCCCGGGCGGGTCCGGCCAGGACCTCCTTCTTGCTCAGCGGGAGCACGGCGCACTTGAAGGGCGCCAGGGCCGGGTGGAGGCGGAGCACGGTGCGCACATCGTCCTTGCCGTTCTTGTCCTGGCCCACGACCTCCTCGTCGTAGGCGTCGCACAGGACCGACAGCACCGTGCGCTCCACGCCCAGGGACGGCTCGATGACATAGGGGATATAGTGCTCGTTCTTGTCCTGGTCGAAATACGTCAGGTCCTTGCCCGAGACGGTCTGGTGCTGGGTCAGGTCGTAGTCCGTGCGGTCGGCCACGCCCCACAGCTCGCCCCAGCCGAAGGGGAAGAGGAATTCAAAGTCCGTGGTGGCCTTGGAGTAGAAGCACAGCTCCTCCGGGTCGTGATCCCGCAGGCGGATGTTTTCGTCCTTCAATCCGATGGACAGCAGCCACTCGTGGCAGAAGTTGCGCCAGTAGTTGAACCACTCCAGGTCGGTGCCCGGCTGGCAGAAGAACTCCAGTTCCATCTGCTCGAATTCCCGCACGCGGAAGATGAAGTTGCCCGGGGTGATCTCGTTGCGGAAGGATTTGCCGATCTGGCACACGCCGAAGGGCAGCTTGCGCCGGGTGGAGCGCTGGACGTTGACGAAGTTGGTAAAGATGCCCTGGGCGGTCTCGG
>CANSLL010000201.1 GCA_947647695.1 uncultured Clostridia bacterium
ACAGCAATGATCTGTACTTCATCAACACCCCATCAAAGGGCGTGTCAGGCTGGTGGATTTGAAGATGAATTCCCAATAGGACGTGTTTCCGTCCTCCTCCATCGTGCGCACCCGTTTGCAGAAGAGCTCGTATTGCGCCCGTTCCTTCTGCTCCGTCTCGGCAATCTCCGCTTCCTTTTCGTCGATTTTCTTATCATACTCCGAGATAATGGCGTTGGAGGTGTCGATCTCTTCCTGGATCAGACCGCACTGTTCGTCCAAGGCCTCCTTACGGGCCATGGCTTCTTCCTTGCTCTCCGTCAAGCTGTTTAACTTTTTCTTGACCTCGGTCTTTTTCGCGCTGATGCTGTTTGCCTGACGGCGCAGCGCGTCGATCTCGCTTTGGGTACTGGCCTGCGCCGCAGGGAGGACGATCGTAACGCACAGCAGCGCCGCCAGCAGCATGGGCAGGGCCCGACAGACGATCCGTTCTTTCATCGGGGCGCACCCTCCACAAGAAAGGCAATGGCGACCAAGACGATCATCACGCCCAGCGCAATCGCAAATTTGAAAAATGTTTTATAGTTCTGCTCCCGATAATTTTTATCTCTTCTCGGGCCGTGCATCGTACTCATGGTATCGCTCCTTTTCTTTTTTCACCAGAGATCAAAATCCTTTTTGCACTGCACTTAGCAGCATGGCTTACAACAATCCCCTTCGCTCACACCCGCAGGAATTTGCGGATGGCCATCAAACTGCCCGCAATGCCCACCAGCAGTCCGACGACCACAAAGGCGGCCAGCACCACGGGCCACAGCTCGGTGAAGGCCAGCAGATCCAGCAGCTGCAGCGTATCCGAGGCATTGATGCCCGCGGCGATGGCGGCATACAGGACCCATTGAAGGAAAAAGGCAATCAGGGAACTGAACAGGCCCAACAGCAGGCCCTCATAGACGAAGGGCCAACGGATAAAGCCGTCCGTGGCGCCCACCATCTTCATGATCGCAATCTCGTCCTTTCGGTCAAAGGTGGTCAGCTTGATCGTGTTGGACATGATGAACAGCGACACCGCCAGCAGCACCGCAATCAGCGCAACGCACACGATGGTGGCGATCCGGCTGACGGTCAAAAATCCCTGGGATAAGTCCTCGTCCGCCCGCACCTTTGCAATGCCAGGCAGCGCGCGGATGGCGTCCGCCGTCTCCTGCATATCCTCCAGGTCTTTCAGATGGATGCTGAAGCGGTCCCGGAAGATCTCCGGCTCCAACTCCCGGAACAGCTCCTCGTCCTCGCCGTACTGCTCCACATAAGTCGTAAGGGCCGACTCCCGGCTGACAAACGTCACATCCCGGACGTTGTCGATGCCCTCGATCTTCTTTTGCAGGTCCTGCTCCTGGGCTTCGGTATAGGTCTCGTCGATAAACGCCAGTACCACGCTCTGCCGTTGGAGGCTTTGCAGGTTCGCATTGGCGTTCACCGCCACCAGAGAAAAGGTCCCCATGATCAAAAGGCACGCAATGGTAATGCCCACCGCCGCGAAAGACATGAAGCCGTGGGAAAACATATTGGAAATGCCCTCATGAAAAAAATAGCGCAAATCGTGTTTTTTCATCGTCTGCCATCCCTCAGTTCATGTAATAGCTGCCGCGGCGGTCACTGACGACCCGGCCCTTTTCCAGGGCGATCACACGCTTGGAAAACCGGTTGACCAGATCCTTTTCATGGGTGACCACCAGCATCGTCGTCCCCAGGTCGTTAATGCGCTCCAGCAGGGACATGATCTCAAAGGAGCGCTCCGGGTCCAGATTGCCCGTCGGCTCGTCGGCAATGATCGTCTCGGGGTTGTTGACCAAAGCCCGGGCAATGGCGACGCGCTGCTGCTCCCCGCCGGACAGCTCCCCCGGCAGGCGGCGGGTCTTGTTTTCCAGTCCCACCAGCTCCAGCACATAGGGGATGCGCCGCCGGACCTCCGCCGGCGGCGCGCCCACGGCGCGCATGGCAAACACCATGTTTTCGTAAACGTTTTTCTTCTCCAGCAGACGAAAATCCTGGAAAATCACGCCGATGGTGCGGCGCATAAAGGGGATCTGCCGGGACGTGATGTTATTCATGTTATAGCCGTTGATATTGATGCGGCCCGTAGTGGGCGCGATCTCGCCGGTGAGCATTTTGATGATGGTGGATTTTCCGCTGCCCGAGGGCCCCACCAAAAATACAAACTCGCCGTCCTCGATCTCCAGCGAAATACCATTGACCGCCCGCGCGCCATTGGCATAGCGCTTCTCCACATCCTTCATCCAAATCATGGAACTGAACCTCGCCCTTCTTTTCCCACATTTCCGTGGGCCTGTTCTGTCTGTATTTCTCCCAGGTAAATGACTGGATCGTTTCCCGTTACGCTTCGATGCCGCGGGATGTCAGATATTTTTTAACCATCAGCGCCACCTTGAAGGTGATGGCGTCGTCAAACTCCCGCAGATCCAAACCCGTGAGCTTCTTGATCTTCTCCAGGCGGTACACCAGGGTGTTTCTGTGCACGAACAGCTTACGCGCCGTCTCCGACACATTCAGGTTGTTTTCAAAGAACTTGTTGATGGTAAACAGCGTCTCCTGGTCCAGCGCGTCGATGGGGTTTTTCTTGAACACTTCCTGCAAAAACATCTCGCACAGCGTGGTAGGAAGCTGGTAGATCAGACGGCCGATCCCCAGATTCTCATAATTGATGATGCGGCGCTCCGTATCGAACACTCTGCCCACTTCGATGGCGATCTGCGCTTCCTTATAGGACTTTGCCAGATCCCGCAGGTGGCTGGCCACCGTACCGATGCCGATCATCGTGTGTTCCTCGCTGCTGATGGCCTCGTCAATCTGGGCGGCGATCTTATCCAGCTCCGTTTCCCCGGCGTTTTCCGGCAGCTGTTTGATCAGCGCCACATCGGTCTCGCCGATGGTCAGGACAAAATCGTTCTGGCGGTCCGGGAACAGGCTCTGCACCTGATCGATCAGGCGCGTATCCGTCTTGTCCGTCTGACGCAGCAAAAACACGCCCCGGGGGACCTCCGTCATCACATGCAGCTCCTTTGCCCGCACATAGATGTCTCCCAGCAGGATATTGTCGGAAATGATATTTTTGATGAACGAGCTTTTATCGTGCTTTTCCTCATAGTGGGCCTTCGCCGCGTTCAGCGCCACCGTAGCCATCGCGCAGACCGTATGGCTGACGGCGTCCTCCCCGCCGGCAAACACCGCATAATCAAACCGGGCGCCCCAGCCCGCCAAAGCCTTGAAGGTTTTACCGTCCAGCACCACAGCGGCGCCCTCAGCCGCATTGATGGCCTGGACATACTCCGGCCATTTTTTGCCGATCCCGGACAGCTCGCTGCAGGCGACCACCGAGCCTTCTGTGTCGATCACGCCAATCACACGGTCCGTCGTCTCCTTCAGCTGAAGTACCACATTCTGGAATATCCTTCCTGACATATGATCCATACTCCCTTCTCTGCAAATGATAAATGAGGGTGCGTCTCTCCTTTGT
>CANSLL010000202.1 GCA_947647695.1 uncultured Clostridia bacterium
AGGCTCGCGTCCTTTGTCCGTCCCCTCCGATGTTCTGGATTACACCTTTTGCCGCCAAAAAGAAATCAGATATTACCTCCATTTCCGTTCTGGACACGTCGTACCCTTGAATGACACTTACTGCATCCTTCATAAACGGCACCATAGTCAGCACGTTGTTGTTGCTCCCTATATTCCCTACAAATGCCACGTTCCATATCTTTTTCCATGTATTTTTTTCTTTACCGTCCAGCCCGGTAAATGCCGCCAAAAACCGTTCCCAGTAGTCCTTGTCCGGGTCATCCGCCCGCATCGCGTCCACCAGGCTCTGGGCCGCAGCGTTCACCAAATTGGTCACCACCAGTGCCGTGGCCGCCCGTCCCATGATTTTCAGCGCCTTTCCCCGTCTGGCCGGATTCTGCTCATACCGCCACGCGTCCCAGGCCCGCATCATCAGGTTCAAAGACATGATCGGTTCTCCCATAAAGGACGTCGCCTGCTGGACAACGGCATTGCTGCTGCGCATGATATTGCTCCGCTGCAATACGCCGTCCACCACCTGGGTCTGGTCGATCACATCGGAAAACTTCTCGCTTACCGCCTGGAAAAACGCGTCGCTTCCCGTCTCCAGGTTCTGCTGCTCCCGCCGCACCGCGTGTTCGCAGGCGTTCCAAAGCCCGCCCCAAGTAATTGCATCGGCTTTCGCTGCTGCTCCTGTATATAAGCCATCTTCAAATTTCCGCAATCTGCTTCTCTCATCGTAGAGTATCTCCGTCATTTTCCTGGGACTGCTGATATCAAATCCGCCCCGGTCCTTCCGCACGGCGATGGGCGCGTATTTCATCGCCTTCTCCCATCCGCTCAAGGCCTTTCCGTCCTCGCCGGTCACTTTGGACACGCCGCCCTTCATTCCCGCGGCCAGGTCTTTCGGGTCCAGCACCGCCGCCGCCCGGAAAAACGCCGTGGGCTGCTGGATCCCCACACGCACATTGCCGCCCACCGCGGCGGCCTTGAAGCTGCCCGCAAACTTGGCCATACCATTCCATATCATACTGTCGCTCTTGACAACAATGCCGTTCTGGATATCCTCCATGAGGTTGGACCAATACGTTTGCGCCTGCTCTCCCGCTTTTTGCTCCAGCAGGCTCTTGATGCTCTGCCCCGTGGTCGCCCCTTCCTCGTCCCGGAACTTATAGTTATACAGCCGTGTGCAGTCCTCCATGGGACACAGCCACGCCGCATAATCGCTCATGTCCGCCGCGTGCCAGGCAAAGGTGGCAAAGATGCCGGAAATGTCCATCGGTGTATTGGCATGGGGCGTCGTCGCCTTACCCATCCCGATGTTCTTGATCTGCCGCGGCTGGTCTCCGCCCTTTTCAACGGTCTGGTACAGTCCCTCCCGCGCCGATTTGATCGGCCAGTAATTGGGGTCTGTGAACTTCTTATACCCATAAGCCCGCACCGACGCTTCATTGCCCCACCGGGCCAGCGTCGTGACGCACAGCTTTTGCATTTTGTCCGCCAGTTCCGTTTGCTCCACCGTCAACAACCCGGAGAGCTTTTTCAAATCCTCCATACTCAGCTTGACCGGCTCCGTCCCCCTGCGGATTTTTTCCTGTTTCCCAGTCTTCGGGATTTCCGGCTGTACGATGCCGCCCTCCAGCAGATGGTCATGGGCCTGCTTGCGCTTGGTCAGCTCGTAAATTTCCATCACCTGGGCCGTGGTCAGCGTCAGCATTTGCCCCCGCTCCGTTGTGAATTTGTGGACTTCCTCCTGCAAGGCCTGCACCTGCTCCGGCGTCACGATCTCGCTCACCGCCCGGGCGATCTCTTCCACCATCATCTGCTGCTTGTCCTGCGCCTTCCGCAGCATCTTATAAATGGCCGTCCCGCTCTCGCCCATATGGGAGAAAAAGGTATAGGGCGTCTCCAGATCCAAAGATGGGTGTTTCTCGCTGAACGCCCGCTTGTTTTTCCGCCCGCCGGTATCCCCGGCCAGCGCGTTGGCCCATTCCTCCACCCGCTCAAACTTCGCTTCGCTCAGCACCCGGTCCGCCGTCTCAATGGAATGCTCCACCGCCCGCAGCGCCTTCCAGATGGTATCCAGTTCCGCCCGGTCCATCTCGCCCAGCCGCTTGTCCCGCAGCCGGATAGCCTCGTCTATGTACTCCGCCAACTGCGGGTCGATCACGCCCATGAAATCGCCGTCGCCGTCCTTGATGCCCTGCAAAATCACCGCGTACTGCTCCCGCAGTTCCAAAAACGCCTCCGTCCGCTTGGTCTTGACGCCCTCCGGGTCGTTCTTTTCCAGCACCATCCGCGCCTTGCCCGTTTCCTCGTCGTAACTCCACACATAGGCGCTTTCCAGATTGATGGCTTCCACCAGCGTGGCCGCCGCGCCCCGCAGGTTTTCCGGGATATGCTTTTTGTCCGTAGGCCGCAGCAGCGCCCGGCCCATCTGGTTGGCGTGCCGCGCGATCCTGCGGCGCAGGTTCTTAGTCTCCAGCTGTGTGACGGTCTCCCGGTGCTTTTGCCGTACTTTCTTCATCTGCCGGTCATTGTATTCCCGCTGCCGGTTCAGCTGTTCGCTGACCTCCCGGCGCAATGCCGCCCGCTCCCGTTCCGGCATCCGCTTTGACTGCTCGTTTTTTGCCTGGGGCAGATCATAAAATTTCTCCATGATCTCTGATGCCGCGGCCTGCACCACCTGTTCAATATCCCCTCCGTCAAAGGGATTATACTCCGGCCGGCTGTAAATCGCCTCCGCCGCGCTCACGATCTGGTCAAGCTGATCCGCCGCCGCGACCGCCTCCCCGTCAAACCAGGCCGGGTACATCTCGCAAAGCTCGCTGTACACCATGTCCAGATTCGCGTGCCCCTTGGTCCCGATCCGCAGCTTGCCCATGGTAGATTTCCGGTAATCTCCGAAGTCCCCGATCTCCTTGACAACTTCCTCCGGCACCACGATTTTCGTATCCCGCAGATAACCCCGCAGATCGGAGAACTCCCGGTACAGCGTGTCGTCCACCACCGTGGCACTGCGCACCAGCTTCCGGGCCACTTCCACGGCCTGTTCCCGGGCCTGTCCGTAGGCGATATTCCCATCGCCCGTCTCGCCCCCGGCCATGTAATCATAAAGAGCCTGCAAATCCCCCGCGATTTCCCCGGGCCTCATGTCCGCGCTGAAATCCTTGATAAGCTGCCGCGCCGTTCTCCGTACCGCTGTTTTGTCGGTCAAGCCCTGCGCTTCCTCCTGGATCAGTTTCTCCCGGAATTCCTCCGTCAGCCGCACGATCTCCCGGCGCACCTGTGCGTCCGACTTCCCCTCCCGGTTGCTTTGCACTTCCAGCACCGCGTCCGCGAACTCCTTCGCCCCCGTCAGAGAGAACCGAATGTCCGGATTGCTCCCGTCAAAGGTCCCGATGTTATCCTCTGCGGATTTGATTTGCTCCGGCTCGAAAGCTATGATTTCATCGCTTGTCCCATAATCAATGATAATACCGTCA
>CANSLL010000203.1 GCA_947647695.1 uncultured Clostridia bacterium
CAGATCGACCGGTATACGGCCCAGTTCTCCAGACTGGAGCAGCTGATCGCTCAGATGAATTCCCAGAGCTCTGCGCTGGCGCAGTTCATGGGGAGCGGCTACTAATAAGAAAGCGGGAAGCGCACACCGATGGATATGAAAGGGTTTCAGCAGTATAAGGATCAGGCAATCAACACGATGACCCAGGGCGAGCTGCTCTTGCTGCTGTATGACGAGCTGGTCAAACGGCTGATCCGGGCGGACCTCGCGCTGGAAAAGGAAGACTACCCTGTCTTTGAAGAGTCGGTGGACCGGAGCGTCGCCATTATCCAGTATCTGGATGATACGCTGGACCGGAGTTATCCGATCAGCGCCAACCTGAGCCAGCTGTATGAGTATTTTACTTATGAGCTGGGCCGGGTGCGCATTGGCCGGCGCAGAGAAGTGCTGGGACCTGTGAAGACCATGGTGAGCGAGTTGCGTGATTCCTTCCGAACGGCGCAGAAGAGCGGCGATTCGGAAAAGTAAAGTAGGCTGTATCAATGAAAGACAATGAAATGATGGATGCGCTGGTGCAGGTCAAGCGCATTGGAGCGCTGCTCAATGAGGTCCTGGATACGTCCCGCCAGCTGGCGGACAGCGTGGACCGCGGAGATCAGGTGTCGATTCAGCTCCTCGTCGCTATGCGCGAGGAGCCGATTCGAAAACTCCAGGCGGCAGATCAGGTGCTGCGCTACCAGATCGGCACGCTGCCGAAGGAGGACGCCCGCACCCTCACCGGTTTGCTCAATGGAGAGACGGAGGGGAGCGTCCAGCAGGAGATCATGTTGGCCACTCAGGCTGCGGCCAACCGGCGTATTCTCAAGCAGGTCGTGGAGTTGGATGAGGTACTCAACCGGAAGCTGACCCACGAGCAGTCCGTTTATAATGAAAAGTAAACATCGGCCTGGAAGCAGGCCGATGTTTCCCATGTGTTTTTATGAGGCGCTCACGGCGCCGGGGCGGAGATGACCCAGAGAGGAGCGCCGTAGGCGGTGCTGCCGGAGAGTTCATCCAAAATCAGCTGCGGGTCCCAGGCCGTCAGGCTGCGCTCGGTGCTGTTGGGATCGGCCACGAGCACCTCGCCGCTGAGCGTCACGCCCCGCAGCACAATGAAGTGCCCGCCCTTGGTGAAATGGCCCGGACCCACTAAGGCGACCAGCAAGTTGCCCGCGAGCAGAGCTTCCTGTACGGCCTCCGGCGTGTGCGTTTCCAGGCTTTTTGCCTCCAAGCCATAGGCTTTGGCAGTCCCTTCGATGATGGAGAGGTAGGAGCCGCCGCTCTTGGCCCAATAGCCGTGGTCCACGGCCCACTCTGCCATGACGGCCGGATCGATGGATTGGTCTGTCATGCTGGAGACGGCCATGGCCATGGCGGTGGGGCCGCAGCCGTAACGGCCGATGTCGTCGCTGCCGTAGGGCTGACCGGCCCAAAGGGGATCGCCCTGGTTGAAGTAGACGATCTCGATGATGCCGCCGGTGAGGACTTGGCCGTCCTCCGTTTGCCGCAGCTCCGTGATGGACGGGTCGGAGGGATCATACTCTGCCGCGGACGGTTCGCTGACGGCCTGGCTGTCCTGGGCGGGACGCGGCAAGGAGGCGAGGAAGCCATACCAGGCGTTGCCGGCCTGTTCGGCAAGCTGGGCGGCCTGTTCAAGACCCTTTTCCGTCTGGGCTGCCACCAGAGCGATGGCGCGCTGGGAAAGGCGTACTGCCGCCCTTGCGCCTTGGCGGGCCGGTTCGGTGATCTGGTAATAGAGTTCGGGCGCATATTGACGGCAGGCGGCCAATTCTGTGGCGGAAATACAGATCGATGCCAGCAGAAATAGCAGCAACAGCAGTTTTGGAAGATTGGAGAAGCGGTCTTTTTTCACTTTGTGCGTCCTTTCGTATGTAAATCACTTGAAAAATTTGAAAAAATCCTTTATACTTGATAGGTAGTATTATAGCAAAAAAACAAAACTTTGCAATGGGAATACCATGTGAAAGATTCTGCGCAGATCTGAGCGCTTTTAGGGGAATCAGATATGCCCGATATTGTATTGAAGCAGGCGACAAAATATTATAGAGGAGAAAAGCGGCTGGAGATCGGCGTGAAGGACGTCGATCTGACGATTGAACAAGGTGAATTCGTATTTATCATCGGCAGCAGCGGCGCAGGGAAGAGCACGCTTGTGAATTTGATTACCGGCCAGCTGCGGCCGGACCGGGGCGAGTTTTTCCTGGGCGATAAGAATTTGTGGAAGATCTCCGGGCGGAGCAGGAATCGCCGGCTGCTGGTTATGGGGAAGGTTTGGCAGGAGCCGAGCCTGATCCGTAAACGGACGGTGCGGGAGAATCTGGAAATGGCCGCCCGCATTACCTTGCAGCGGACGGAGACGCCGGTCCAACGCCTGGTTCGGATTCAGAAGGTCCTTGGCCTTGTGGGGATGCGGGGCGTGGAGGGGAAATATCCCGTCGAGCTTTCCGTGGGCGAGTGCCGCCGGGTCGAGCTGGCGCGGGCGCTCATTAACAGCCCGCCGATCCTGGTGCTGGATGAGATCACGGCCAATCTGGACGACGATACCATCTGGGATATCATGCACCTGCTCAGCGAGGTTAACCGCCGGGGCGCCACTGTGATTATGGTGACCCATGCCAGCCAGTATGTGAATATCATGCGCCGCCGGGTGGTGACGCTGGTGGATGGTAAAGTTTTCGGCGATGTGAAAAAAGGAAGGTACGGGAATGTAGTATAAAAGTATCGTTGGATCGTTTTATACCGCGTAACCGTTTATATATAATAAAGCGAAAGAAAAATTTTGTTGAAAGAGGAGGAACCATCATGTTCAAGAATGTGAAGGTTGGGAAAAGTTTGATCATAGGCTTTGGCGTAACGATCATCGTTTCGGTGGCAATCATCGTGGTCTCTCTGTTTGTGATGAACGCGCAGCGCGCTGCATACAAGAACATCATCGACAGCGAAGTCCGCGCGAATACGCTGATCACGTCGGCCCGCTTGTATGCGAATGTTTCCGCGCGCAACCTGCGCGATGTGGCGTTGTTCCCGGATGCCTCGGATAGGCAAAGCAAGCGTGACCGCGCCGTAGAAGTGATAGGATTTGTGGACGGCTATGTGACGGAGCTGGATGAGATCTATAGTAAGAATCCTTCTTTGGATAAGAATCAATTGAGCGTGTATGAAAACGCTTATGTTGCCTGGAGAACAGAGGCAATGGATATTATCAACGTGCTGGACAGCGGAGACTACGAGCGGGCCAGAGCGATGATTCAGAACAGTTGTACGCCATTGCTGAACACACTGGGCGATCAAGCGGGGGTTGTCAACGACTATCTTGATGGCGAGGTGGAGCGTGCCGTTGCAGGCCAGGAGCGGACCATGATGCTCTGTATTGTGGCGCTTTTGATCGTGATGGTCATTGCAACCGTGT
>CANSLL010000204.1 GCA_947647695.1 uncultured Clostridia bacterium
AAATTCCAATGCAAATTTCTCACTGACACGCACAATCACTTCATCAAAAATCAGGACTTGAAATATCCCCGCGCAAACGGGGCAGAGATAAGGAGTGAAAGCTATGTTGCAGTATTACAAGGAATTTTGGCTCAACTATGTCAACTTCAGCGGGCGGTCACGCCGCGCGGCGTACTGGTATGTGGTGCTGATGAACGTGATTATCGGTTTCGTTGCCGGTATTATCAGCGCATTCATCCCTGTCGTGATGCTTTTAGTGTGGGTCTACTCGTTGGCGACCCTCATCCCCAGCATTGCGCTGTGTATGCGCCGGCTGCATGACATCGGCAAGTCCGGTGTGTGGATCCTGATTTCCTTCGTTCCCCTGGTGGGCGCGATCCTGCTGATCGTCTGGTTCTGCAAGGAAGGCGACGCAGGCAACAACGCCTATGGTCCCGATCCCAAGGCGGCTGCGTTCTGAGCCGGTTGGAAGGGTACATAAAACGAAAAAGCGCCCGCGGCTTCTGCACCGCGGGCGCTTTTCTGTTAAAAAGTAGCTTTGCCTCTTTTCGAGGGGGTCGCTTCATTTGCGCCCCGGTTGTCCGCTTGCGGCGTCTTGACAATGGGTGAAAGGCGGCGTATAATAAGGGTACAAACAAGGGAACTGCCGATAAGCGGTTAGTCCCCCGGATTTAGATCAAAAGAATTTGACCGCTATCTTTTGGAGGAGAGGGCGGTCATTTTCTTTTGAAGATCTGAACGCACAGACCAACAACGCCGATGAGCACAAGACAAAAAGCAAAAAGCCCCTCGTATGTAACCACAGCGATCCCCCCTTTCCGGGGGAATAAGACCCCCAATCAAGGGGGACGAACCGCCTACCGTTATGGCAGCGCCCTTGCGTCCCCTTCGGGACGGGCCTATTGTACCGCGTCTGGCGAAATTTGTCAATTTTGAGCGATTCTCTGGGGCCTCTGACTGCAAGCAGCGCCCTGTCCCAAACCGGACAGGGCGCTGCTTTTTCTATCCGCCCGGCGCAACACTCACTTGTTGCGCCGGACGCTTTCCGTGAACCACTCCGGCGGCGTTTCCGACACCTCCACGATCTCGCCCACGTCCGCGCCCAGGCCCAGGTAGCCGGTCAGGAACTGGCGGGCAAGCGCCTCGGGGTCCGTCAGATCCGCGTGATCCGCCGGGTTTTCGTCGTATGCCCGCTGGAGGTCGGCGTAGTATTCCCGGCTGGGCTGCGCCGGGTCGGGGAAATAGGGATACGTTCCGCCGTTATCGTCCACCCAGCGGTCCACGCACCAGATGGCCCCATCGCCATTCCGCATGGGGTGGGACAAAACGATGCCCCAGCGCTCGGGCCGCGCCGCGCCGTAGGGCGCAAAGGTGACATAGCGGTGCTCCACGCTGTCAAAGGTGTATTCCCGGGAGAAAAAGTCACTGGGGGAAATGGAGACAAGGCGGTCTTTGTTGGCCTGGAAGAAATCGTTCATCAACTCGTCGGCGATGTCCTGGGTGGCGTCACGGCGGGCGTCGTCCATGATGCGCACGTCGGTGGGTGTGCAGCGGAAGAAGTAATTGCCCTCATCGTCCCGGGCGAAGCAGTACAGGCCGCTGCTGTCGTTCATCAAATACTGCTCATAGCTCGCCTCGCTCATCACGGTCAGGGAGATGATCCAGCCGCCGCCTTCTTCCCCGTATTCCGTCAAGGTATCCTCCCAGGCCGTCTTGTCGTACAGGGAGATCAGGCCCATACCCCTGCCTTCGAGGTCCGCGTCCTCGCCGGTGCGGACGACAAGGCCGTCCAGGGCCTCCTCCGGGACGGGGATGGTCAGGCCGTATACCTCATAGAGGACCTTGCCGGGGAAATCGTCGTTTCGGAGACCTTCTCCGCTGCCGCTGTCCTCCGGTGCTCCCGTGAAGGTGCACGCGGCGCACAGCAGGGCCAGCAGCACCGTCAAGGCCACGGTTGCTGCCTTCATCCGGGGACGGCGGGCAATCAGAGCGATGCGCTCCCGGCGGCTGCGCGCGCCGGCGGACATGGTGGTGGCGGCGCACAGCAGCGTGCCCGGACCGGTGCTCCGGGCCATCAGAGACAGCAGCGTCCGCCCGTAGGCGATGCGCTCGTCCTCGCCGATGCGGCGGATGGCCCCGGCGTCGCAGGACAGCTCGCAGTCCCGGCGGGACAACACCGCCGCCAGCCAGACCAGGGGATCGAACCAGTACAGGGCCAGGCACACGCCCCGCAGGAGGGACCAGAACACGTCCTTCTGCCGCCAGTGGGTCAGCTCATGGGCCAGGATATGGCGCAGGGCGGCCTCGTTGTCCAGGCAGTGCTCCGGCAGATACACCGCGGGACGGAACAGGCCGAACAGGCAGGGCGAGGACAGGCCGTCCACCGCGTAGACGGGCAGGGGCAATCCGGCGAAGCGCCCGTCCAGGGAGACGCGCCGCCGCCGGAGCATGGCGGAAAAGCGCAGATTGGACAGGGCGAACCACGCGCCCACCGAGATCGCGCCCACGGCCCAGAGGATGGGAAGGGCGGCGGCGGGGAAGCTGCGGGCGGCGGGTTCCGGCGCGGCTGCGCCGGATGCGGGAGCACCGGCCTGCGCGGGTGCGGGTGCGGGTGTGTCAAGGCCGCCGTTCCCAGGGGCGGACGTCCGGGACGGGGCGTGGGTCTGGACGTAATGGACGGCCTCCCGGGCCGGATACATCACGCTGGCGTGGCTTTGCACCGTGACGGGCAACGGGACCAGCAGGCGGACCAGGACCAGAGCCCACAGGGCGTATTGCAGCCGGGGACTGACGCGGCCCCGCAGGAGATAGCGCAGGGCCGTCACGCCCAGGATCAAGACGGAGGACGTGAGGAGCAGTTCGGGAAGGGACGGTATCATTTGATTTCCTCCTCTGCTTTTTGTAAGATGGCTTGCAGGGCGGCCAGTTCTTCCTTGGAAACGGCCTTGTTTTCCACCATGGTGCTCACCAGCAGGCCCAGGGAGCCCTGGTAGGCCCGGTCCAGGAGGGTGGTGGTTTCCTTGAGGGCGGCGTCGGTTTTTTCCACGCAGGGGAAATACCGGCGGGTCCGTCCGCTGAGCTCGTAGCGGACCAGGCCCTTTTCCTCCATCCGGCTCAGGAGGGTGGCGACGGTGCTTTTCCGCCAACCGGCGGCAGCGGACAGGGCGTCGGCCAGCTGCATCAGGGTCATGGGCGGGCTGTGCCACAGACAGTCCATGACGCGCCATTCCGAAGGGGTCAGGTTTTTTTCTTTTTCCATCACGGGGTGCTCCTTTCTTTGCCGCGGACGCGCGGCGGCGTTCTACAGGTGTAGACCAAGTATAGCACGCAGGTTTACAGTTGTCAACCTGCGGCGTGTTTTTTTGTTCCGATGCCCGGAACCGGGGCTTTTTTGGTGTTGCTTCCGCTTTGTG
>CANSLL010000205.1 GCA_947647695.1 uncultured Clostridia bacterium
TACTATTTTAGATGCGTTTTCATATGAAATTCCTACATAATGGATGCCGGATTATTAAACCATGAATACCCTTATTATTGGGCGATGAGCCTTTATTACGGCCAAATGTACTGGGAAAAAGTACCTGCGCAACCGGCTGATTTGGCAGCTTATTTTGAGTTGGAAAACAGCATACTGAAGGACTATGACCTAAACGAACCATTTGAATCAGTTTTCTCAACAGAATAACGACTTCCAGCTTATCGCTCTCCCACAAACACGATCCTTGAAAGCGCCATAATAGGTCACACAGTATCAAAAGGGAAAGGCGAACCACAACGGTTCGCCTTTCCTTTAACTTCATTTCTTTATTCTATCTTGCCTTTTCCGACCGGTCCCAGTCTTAAAATTCGGCGGCTTTGTCCTTCATATACTGCCGCAGCCACGCACCGGTCTCGGGGTGGTCCAGGGCGATCTCCAAGGTGGCCTCCAAAAAGCCGCAGAGATTGCCGGTGTCATACCGGCGCCCTTCAAAGTCCACGGCCACCATGCGCGAGCGGTGGCACAGGGTCTCCAGGCCGTCGGTCAGCTGGATCTCCCCGCCGTAGCCGGGCGCTTGATGGGCCAGGATGTCGAAGATCTCCGGCATCAGCACATAGCGGCCCAGGATGGCGTAATTGGAGAGTTTTTCCTCCGGCGTGGGCTTTTCGTTCAGATCGGATACCGAGAACACCCGCTCCTCCAGGGGCGAGACGGCCACCGAGGAATAACGGGAGATGGCATTGTCGCTGACCTGCTGGACGCCGATGGCCGAGGCGTCGTACTTTTCCGCCGCGCGGATGAGCTGGCCGATCACGGGCTGGCGCGCGCGGATGATGTCGTCCCCCAGCAGCACCGCGAAGGGTTCGTTGCCCACGAAGCGGCGGGCCTGGTAAATGGCGTGGCCCAGCCCCAGGGTCTGCTTTTGTCGCACGAAAAAGATATTGGCCAGATTGGCCGGCTTGTGTACCAGCTCGATCAGATCGTCCTTTCCGGCGCGCCTCAGCTTATCCTCCAGCTCCGGGGCGTAGTCGAAATAGTCCTCCATCACGTCCTTGCCCCGGTTGGTGACGATCAGGATATCCTCGATCCCGGCGGCTACAGCTTCTTCCACAATATACTGCATCACGGGACGGTCCACCATGGGGAGCATTTCCTTGGGCACGGTTTTGGTCACGGGGAGCATGCGGGTGCCAAGTCCTGCGGCGGGGATCACGGCTTTTCTGACTTTCATCGAAAAAGACCACCTCACATTCCTTTTTGCTGCCGGCGCGCCGCGCCGGGGAGGATCATTGCTTGTCCGCCGGGAGCCTGCCGCGGAAAAACCCGATCTTCGGCAAGGCGATAAGCAGTATGCCGCCGAAAACGTAGCAGGCGATCAGCTCGCCAAAGCCGACGGTGGCTGCGTTGAAAGCGAAGGTGGCGGGAAAGGCGGGGCCGAATCCGGCGCCGTACCAGCCCAGCAGCGCGCCGATGATGACTGTGTTGGCGATCACAGGCGGCAGCGGCGCCAGCCACTTGAGCCGGGGAGGCACCTTCGCCGTGACGGCGGCGGCCAGCAGCGTGGCCAGGGACCCTAAGATCAGGTCGGGCAGGCCGTAGGGGCTGATCAGGTTGGCCACGATGCAGCCGGTGAACAGGCCCCATTTGGTCTCCGGGAAAAAGAACGGCAGCACACAAAGGGCTTCCGACACGCGGCATTGGACCGGTCCGTAGGTGATGCCGAAAACGGAAGCGGTCAGGGTGAGCACGGCGTACAGCGCGCCCACAACGGCGGCCAGGGTCAGCTGGCGGACAGAGTAATTTTTCATATTTTGTTGTTCCTTCCATTTTTTGTTTAGAGAACGGCGACGGAACGCTGCAAACTGCGGCAGCGCGCGGCGCGCCGAACGAACGCCGCAAAGCGGCGCTTGGACAGGGTGTGGAAACCTGTCACAGCTATTGTATCACACCGGGGCAGGAAAATCTACCCATATTTCCGGGGAGGAAGTTTAAGAAATCCTTACACTTCCAGCGCCGGGAAGCGGCGGCTTCCCGGACTCCGGCGGCGCGGGGACAAGAAAAAGAGCACGACAGACCCAAATCGTCTGTCGTGCCGTTTTATCCTTTACAGCGCGTTTTATCTATTGCGCAGGGTGATTTGCTGTCAACGCCTTTTGCTTTACAAGTCTGCCACGCAGTATACGCCCTTTACGACAGTCAGCTGCTGGAGCAGGACGCTTTTGTTGATCCCTGGGCCGTCCCGTCTCAGGTCGAGCAGGACCATATAAGGGCGGGACGGGTCGTTGGCGAGAAATTCCACCGACGTCATATGCCAGCCTGCGCTGCGGATGATGCGCAGCAGGTCGCTGAAGGGCAGGCCACCCGAATCGTATTCGATGTATACGCGGATGGCGGCGGCGGTCTTGACGTGCTGCTCGTCCAGGCGGGTCAGGCCCGCGATCAGAAGCAGAAGCAGACCGAGGATCAGGCAGGCCGCCTCAAGGAAGCCCGCGCCCAGGGCAAGGCCCATGCACGCGGCGCTCCAAAGGCCCGCGGCGGTGGTCAGGCCGGTGATGTGCTGACCGTGGCTGTGGCCAGTGATCAGGATGGTGCCCGCGCCGAGAAAACCGATGCCGCTGATGACCTGGGCGCCCAGGCGCGCCGGGTCGCCGGTCTGGAAAAGCAGCAGCAGATACTGGTTCAAAAGCATGACCGACGCCGCGCCGATACAAACGATGGAGTAGGTGCGAAAGCCCGCCGCGTGATGGCGGAATCCGCGTTCCAGGCCTACCGCCGCGCCGAACAGCGCCGCCAGGAGCAGCCGCAGGCAGACGGAGGAAAAGGTAAACTCCCGCAGAGGGTCGAACAGCTCCAGCATGGCTGTCCCTCCTTTCGTGGTGGGTGTTGCCGTTGTCGTGCTTGATGCTTTCATTATAAAAGAGACGGCCGGATTTGTCCAGAGAGAAATCGGGGGTAGGTGGGCGGTGTGTTATAATGAGGCTATGATTAGATTTACTGGTAGCCGGGATGACTATGCGCGTTTGCAAGCAAAACGTTTGGCGGAGAATGGGCACGATTTTTATTCTTATGCCAATATGAACACTTTACATAAACAACTGAAGATTTACCAGAAATACTACCCAGAGATTATTTGCGAGGTGGAGATGATTGCAGATGATTTGCGAGTAGAGAGAGATCTGCTGTTGTATGAGGAATTGGGGGCAGCGGTAGATCAGCAGCGACGCAAGGCGAATGTACACCAGCATGGCTGTACGATTTTTGCGGTGAGGGAGAATGGGCAGACTTTTGTGGGGCGGAATTATGATTGGCTGCCAGCGGCTATGACATGGAGGAATTAAGAGCCAGACTGGAATATGAGCTGGATACC
>CANSLL010000206.1 GCA_947647695.1 uncultured Clostridia bacterium
GCTGTGGACTGGTGTTTGAGCTTGCAGGATTCCGGGCGGTTATATCAGGGCTTTTAGCCCTTAAAAGTGGTAAGTTTCGTTTGAAATTCTGCGCTTGTGCATACAGATCAAGGATTTTGAAGCGTATTAGCCTTTTGAATTCCCAAAAGAGAAGATCAGCCGAGCAGGGCCTTGTCGCTGGCGAAGGCTTCACCGGAGATTTTTTCAAATTCGTGCATCAAATCCTCTACAGTGAGCTTTTTCTTATCTTCACCTGCGATGTCCAGAATAATGCGGCCGTCGTGCATCATGATCAAACGGTTGCCATGGGCGATGGCGTCGCGCATATTGTGGGTGATCATCAGCGTGGTCAGATTGTCCTTGCCCACGATGCGGTCCGTGGCGTCCAGCACCTTGGCGGCGGTCTTGGGATCCAGGGCGGCGGTGTGCTCGTCCAGGAGCAGCAGCTTCGGTTTAATGAGCGTGGCCATCAGCAGCGTCAGCGCCTGACGCTGGCCGCCGGAGAGGAGGCCGACCTTGGAGGTCAGACGGTCCTCCAGCCCTAACCCCAGCGTCTTGAGCTGCTCGCGGTATTCCTCCCACTCGACCTTGGTGATGCCGGGCCGCAGGGTGCGCATCCTGCCGCGGCGGCGGGACAGCGCCAGGTTTTCCGCGATGCCCATGGTGGCGGCGGTGCCCATCATCGGGTCCTGGAACACGCGGCCGATGAATTTTGCCCGCTTATGCTCCGAAAGACGGGTCACGTCCACGCCGTCGATGAGCACGGAGCCTTCGTCAATGGGCCAGACGCCGGCCACGGCGTTCATCAGGGTGCTTTTGCCCGCGCCGTTGCCGCCGATAACGGTGATGAAATCGCCGTCGTGCATCGTTAAATCTACGCCGTTGAGGGCGCGCTTTTCGTTCACGGTGCCGGGATTAAATGTTTTATAAACGCCTTTTACTTCAAGCATTTTGAGCATCTCCTCTCTTGATAGGTTTGGAGAAGAATTTGCTCTTCCAATAGGGCAGAGCCAGGAACAGGGCGACGACCAGGGCGGACAACAGCTTCAGATCGTTGGAATCGATGAGCCGCGTCCAGAGGATGGTCTGTATGACCGCATAATAAATGATGGAGCCGATGGCCACGGCCAGCAGCTTCAAGGCGAAGTTGCGGAACACTTTGCTGAACAGCACCTCGCCGATGACGACGGCGGCCAGGCCGATGACGATGGCGCCGCGGCCCATATTGATATCGGCAAAGCCCTGGTACTGGGCCAGCAGCGCGCCGGACAGGCCTACCAGGCCGTTGGAGACGACCAGGCCCAGTACTTTGGTAAAATTCGTGTTGATGCCCTGGGCGCGGGACATATTGGGGTTTGCGCCGGTGGCACGCAGGGAAGAACCCGTTTCCGTGCCGAAGAACCAGTACAGCAGGGCGATGACCACCAGGAGGAAGAGGGTGATCATAAACAACGGGTTTTTATAAAATGGAATATCTGTAGCGGTCAAAAACCGCAGAGAAGTCAGCAGGTCGTATTTATCTGCGCTGATGGCCTGGTTTGCGCCGCCTAAGATACGCAGGTTGACCGACCACAGGGCGAACTGGGTCAGGATACCGGCAAGGATGGCGGGGATGCCGAAAAGGGTATGGAAAAGACCGGTGGCCAGACCGGCCAGCATTCCGGCCAGCAGCGCCATCAGGATGGCCAGCCACATGGGATAGCCGCCGATAATCATCACGACGCAGACCGCGCCGCCGGTGCACAGCGTGCCGTCCACCGTCAGATCGGCCACGTCCAGGATTTTGAAGGTGATATATACGCCAATCGCCATGATGCCCCAGATCAGCCCCTGGGATACGGCGCCGGGCATGGCGTTCAGCAGGTTTGCGATGTTCACAAAATGGCCCCCTTATTCTTTGATCTTTCATGGGAAAAGCAGCGCGATGGCAATCCGGGCCTCGCGCTGCTCTTTGCTTGTCAAACGGAGGTTGAAGGAATGAACTTATTCCTCAACCGTCATGGGAGAGTAATCGTCCGGCATGGTCAGGCCCAGAGTGGAGCAGATAGACTCATTGTACATCTTGCTCACCTTGGGAGAGGTCTGGATGTCCATGGTGGAGATATCCGCGCCGTTGGCCAGAATGTCGTAGGCCATGACGCCGGCCTGGTAGCCGATCTCGTAATAGTCAATGGAAAGGGTGGCCACGCCGCAGCCGCTGCAAATGCCCTGTTCGCCAACGACGGCGGGAATCTTCGCGGGAACGACGATATTGGCGATCAGCTCTGCATTGTTAGCGGCGGTGTTGTCCGTGGGGATGTAAAGCACGTCGGAATTGTCACAGGCGTTCTGGGTCACAGCGGCCAGATCGTTGGAGTCGGTAAAAGAGTAACGCACGCAGGTGTAACCCATATCCTTCAGATAACCCTCGACAATGTCGATCTGATAGATGGAGTTCGGCTCGCCGGAGCAATACAACAAGCCGACGGTGGTCGCATCGGGGAACAGCTCCTTGACCATGGCGGCCTGTTCGTCCAGCGGGGCCAGATCGGAGGTGCCGGAGATGTTTCTGCCGGTGGAGCCGGTCCAGTTGTCGATATCCAGCGCGGTGGCATAGTCGGTGACGGAGGTGCCGATGATGGGAATCGTATCCGTACCGGCGGCGGCAGCCTGAAGCGGGGGCGTGGCGTTGGCCAGGATCAGATCCACATTGCTGGAGACAAAGCTGTTAATAATTGTGCTGGAGGTGGGAACATCGCCGTTGGCGTTTTCTTCCAGGAATTCCACATTGCCTTCGCCCAGCATGTCGGTCAGAGCGGCCTTGAAGCCGGCGGTGGCATTATCCAGCGCGGGGTGCTGTACATGCTGGCAGATGCCGATGGTGTACTTCCGGTCGTTTCCGCCGTCGCCGCCTTGGTTATCATCGCCGGAAGGGGTTGTGTTGCCGTTGTTGCCGCAGGCGGCGAGGGACAGCATCATAGCTGCCGCAGAGGCCGCCGCCAGCGCGCGCAGAGTTGTTTTTTTCATATTGATCTTCCTCCAAATTTTGCCGCGGCAAAAACTTTGCCGCTTTGCGTTGTTAAAGTGTATTATAAGAGGATTCATTGAAAAAGTCAATAGCCCTCAGCAAAAAAATCGAAGGAGAAGGAAAAGGAAATAAAAGTGAAAAAATACTTGACAAACGGAGAGACGGTGTCTATAATAACTCAAGTAATCAGTTGACGCCGCAAGAGACGCGAGTGTGCTGGAACTGGTAGACAGGCACGTTTGAGGTGCGTGTGGCGAAGCCGTGCGGGTTCAAGTCCCGCCACTCGCACCAACTGATTCGGTAAAATTTTATGATGTAGATGCGCGCGAGTGGTGGAATTGGCAGACTCGCTAGATTCAGGTTCTAGTGCTC
>CANSLL010000207.1 GCA_947647695.1 uncultured Clostridia bacterium
GAAGGTGTTGCGTTGCTTTCGTTGCGTGCTGGAACGTCCCAAAAGCGCGCAAAAAAGGCTCCTTTGCCTAAAGAGGCTTGAGGGTAAGCAAAACAGATGCTTTACTTTCTACCTCTTTTGGGTTAAAATAACTCAAAAGAGGTAACATCATACAGAAAATTTGGATACCCTTGTTATAAGAAACGAGGTGTGATCCAAATGACTGTGGGTATGGCTGTCAAAAAGCGCATTTTAGAATTGTGCGACGAGCGGGGTTTGTCTGTGAACAAACTTTGCTCAATCAGCGGCGTGACACAGTCTACGGTAAGCAATATTGTCAACGGAAGAAATAACAGCACCACAGTTGCGACGATCAAAAAACTTTGTGACGGCCTCGAAATTACGCTGGAAGAATTTTTTTCCTCTGCGCTGTTTCGTGATTTAGAACAGGAGGTGCGATAGCGTAAGAGGGAAGCACAAAGGGGGAGCTTCTCGGTATGAATTTAGGCAGAAGAACGAGCCGCGCCATCAAAAAGGAAAAGAACTGGTCGCAGCTGGACCAGCCCAGACCAAGGCGATCGGAGTCCGTGCCGGTACGGGCCCAGGAGCCGGTCTACCGTCCGACGCACGCCTCCCGGGGCCGGTGGATGCCGCCCTGGAAAAAGTGGAAGCTGGAACGGGAAGAAAAAAAGCGGAGAGAAGAGGAAGAGAGAAAGCGGCAGGAGGAAAAAGAGCGTGAATGGAGACGGCAGGTGCTGAAAAAGTACGGGCCTGCCATGGCCGGTATCCTGGCCGTCTTCTGCTTGAGCGCAGTGCCCCTTTCGATGTGGGTGGCAAAGCAGGAAAACGAAAACGCAGCGGCAAACGATCTGTCCCACGCTGTGGTCGTTTTCTCGGAGCCAGACCGTGGTCCGGCGGACGGGCCGGATACCGGGACGCCGCCGGAGGATGCTCCCGCGTCAGAGGACGGGACGCCGCCGGAGCAGGAAGCGCAGCCGGAGGTCGGGACGCCATCGGAGCAAAGCGGGGAAACGGAGCCGCCGCCCAATACCGTGCCGTCCCAGGACCCCGGCACGCAGGCCGCGCCGGAGTCCGGCGAGTCGGACAAGGCGGAGACGCCGCCAACGACGGAACCGTCCGCCCAGCCGCCTGCGGCGTCCGCACCGCCGAAGAAAAACACCTCCGGCGCGGGAACAACGTATGTGCTTAACACGAATTCGATGAAATTTCACAAGCCATACTGCTCCAGCGCGAAAAAGATCAGCGCAGCGAACCGGTGGGAATACACCGGATCACGCAGCGAGGTGATCGCCATGGGCTACGACCCGTGTAAAAACTGCAATCCCTAAGGGGTGTTCCCCTGCCGGTCGGACCGGCAGGACATGAAGCAGCAGAAAAGGACCGGGGTACACCCTGGCCCTTTTTTTCAACTCCCCCACCAAAAACCACACCGCCCCCCAAAAAGCAAAAACCGGTGCCGGACGCACTGCTGCGTCCAACGCCGGTTTGTCGTTTCCCGTTTCCTGACTCCTTCACGCTTACGCGCTCACGCGCCCGCGCCCGCCGCGGCGCAGAACCGTTGCAGGATCACAGCCACCTGACCCCGGGTCGCCGTACCGTTGGGGTCCAGCAGCCCCTTGTCCGTACCGGCGACCAGCTTCTCACCCATGGCCGCCAGCCAGGGCCGCAGCGGACGGGACGGGTCCAGGGTACCGGCGTGCTGCCAGAGGGCGAGGAAAACGTCGGAAACCACCTCCTCCAGGTCCTCGTGCCGCAGCTGCGTACCAAGGGTCCGGCAAGCGACGGTGGTCACATAGCCGGTATAGATGCCGATAGCCTGATGCAGCGCCCGCCGGCGGCGTTGCAGGGCCAGAATGAGCGCTTTTTCTTCCGTGACGCCTCCCCCCTTCCGCAAGTGAAACTTAGGCATTTGTTTCTGTCAGTATATACGAAAAAAAGAAAAAAAGGTTTCAAAAGTTTTGCCCGATGAAGAAGTTGACATGATTTGTGCGCCGTGGTATACTCTAAAAAGTTAAATTATTGAACTATATTGCAAAAGGAGAAAGGAGCCTTTATGAAAAGGACCTCTAAAAGAATCCTCAAAGGCGCGGCGGCAGCGGTGATCGTGCTGGTACTGCTGGTCCTTGCCGCCGTCTGGGCGCTGTTCGGCGGCGAGCTGCGCACCTTGGGCACCGTCACGCGCCAGGGGGACACGGGCCTGTTCACCATGACCTACCACGGCGATTACGGTTTCGACGCCTTCCTTGCCCAGGGCGGCGCAGAGAGCGACAAGGAGGTACAGGATTACGTCATCCGGCGGCTGCTCAAGGGCCTGCCCTTCACCTTTGAGCTGCCGGACCTGGGATGCAGTACCATCGCCGTCGGGGACGCGGCGGGAGACGGACGCCTCTTTGGCCGCAACTTCGACCTGTACTACTCCCCCGCCATGCTGGTCAAGACAACGCCCAAGGACGGCTATGCGTCCCTGTCCATGGTCAACCTCGCCTTCATCGGCTACGGTGAAGACAAGCTGCCCGTCGCCCTAACGGACCGGGTCACCACCCTGGCCGCCCCTTACGCGCCCTTGGACGGCATGAATGAAAAGGGCCTGTGCATCGGCGTGCTGCTGATCGACACCGACCGCACCGATCAGGACCAGGGTCTGCCAGATATCACCACCAGCACGGCCATCCGTCTGGTGCTGGACAAGGCCGCCACGGTGGACGAGGCGGTAGCGCTGCTGCAAGGGTACGACATGCACTCCTCGGCTGGCAGCTGCTACCATTTCCAGATCGCCGACGCCACAGGCCGGACGGTGGTCGTGGAGTACATCGGCGACAGGATGTCCGTGGTGGAGTCTCCCTATGCCACCAATTTTCTGCTGACACCGGGGGAGTACGACTTCGGCAGCGGCCAGGACCGGTTCGCCCTTTTGGAAAGCGCCTATGCCGACGCAAACGGCGTCATGACAACGGAGGGCGTCATGGACGTGCTGCGGCGCGTCTCCCAGGACCAGCGCCCGGAAAAGGACACCAGCACCCAGTGGTCCGTGGTCTACGACACGGAGCGCCTCACCGCCACGATCTGCTACGGTATGGACTACGACGTGGTCTATGAATTTTCATTGACATAACGAGGTGGCGTGTTTTTTGTTCCGTGGCACGGAACCGGGGCTTTTTTGTTTACTTGTCGAGATTTGGGAGCATCTATGATGATGGGTTGATGTGACCTGCGACCCCCGGGGGCTGCGCGCCCCCGGACCCCGCGGTTCCTTTCTGTACGGACAGAAAGGAACCAAAGAGCCGCTTAAGGGACGGCTCAGACGCAGTGTCGTGCCGGAGCTATGCTCCGGCACGACACTGCGATTCGCCTTACCCTTAAGAATCCCT
>CANSLL010000208.1 GCA_947647695.1 uncultured Clostridia bacterium
GGAGATACACATGGTTCTCCCGCCCCACATAATCGCTGCGGCGCACGTTGTCCCGGAGGTATTCCAGCTCATACTGAGAGTAGACGTCCGCCGCCAGAACGGGCTTTTCCAAATCCTTGAAAAAGTTCCTGCTGATGACGGGACGCTTAATATCAATAAACTCCCCAAATTCCTTCCGGTCCGGGAAGAAGGGGATGTAGCTGTTGTCGCCGTAAGGATAAAAACAAACCGGCAATTCCTCAAAAGACGGAAAATCCTTTCGGAACAGATATGGATATTTTTTTAACAATTTTATATTTCGTTCATAACGGTTCCGAAGCTCTTTGACGTTCGGCTCATAAAAAGCCCCGGTCAGCAAGGCCAGCGTTTCTTCCCGATAGAGGCCCTGCCGGTAGAGGTTCAAAAAACAAGTATAAGAAATCTCGTAATTTCCCCCCGCCTGGAGGATGTAGACGGCGGCCTCCAGCTCCTCTTCCGGCGCAAGGCCCCCTTCGTGGGCGGCCAGCGTATAGGCCCGCAGGGCATCCTCCTGCTGTCCCAGCTCCGCCATGCGGCGGGCAATTTCGATTGCTTGCATAAAAGCGTTTCCTTTCCTGTTTCAAAAAGCGGGGCGGGCAAAGGCCCGCCCCGCTTTTCATGGGTTGATGCGGTTTTCCAAAAACAACGCATTGCGCTGCAATTACTGGAGCAGCTGCAGGACGCCCTGGGGCACCTGATTGGCCTGGGCCAGCATCGCCTGGGCGGACTGGATCAGGATGTTGTTCTTGGTGTAGCTCATCATTTCCTCGGCAACGTCGGTGTCGCGGATGGTCGACTCTGCATCCTGGATGTTCTCCGCCATCACGGACAGGTTGTTGGCCGTATGCTCCAGACGGTTCTGGATCGCGCCCAGGTCACCACGGACGCCGGACACCTGGTTGATGGCATCGCGGATGGTCTGGATGGCAGCGGAAGCGCCCTCGGGGTTGCTGATATCCAGCTTGTCAATGCCGAGTGCAGTAGTGTGCATGTCGCCGATCTTGACCGCCAGCTGGTTGTAGCTGTCGGAGGTATCGCCGATCTGCAACATCAAGCCCTCACCATTGATAACGGGAGCCGTAGAAGCAGCGGCCTCAGTAGCATTAGCTACTTTGGCGCGGATGGTAAGAACCTTCTTATCAGCGTCGTCACCAGTACCAGCCTTAAGCTCGGTCGTATAATCGGCACTCAGGGCAGTCCGAAGATTTGCGATAGCATCGCCGTCGATGCTGACCTCGCCCTTGGCGGCGTCGGCACTACCTTCCACGAAGGTATAGGTCTTGCCGTCGATGTTCAGCTTGTTGCCGGCAGCAATCTTGGTGGGATCGATGGTGATCGCCACGCCGTTGCCCGTAGCAGGAGTAGCGGAACCCTTAACAGAGATCTTGTCAGTCAGCTTCTTATAGCTGTCGATCTCTTTGCCGCTGGTACTGGCAGTAGTCTGCTCAATGTGAATGGTCGCGCCGTCCGCACCAGTACCAATCTTCCACGCACGGGTGGTGTCATCACCGGCACCGTTAAATGCAGCAGTCTTAGACAACTTGTCGGCGGCGGCATGCATGAGATCTGCATTGGCAGCTTTCTCTGCCGCCAGATTGATCACCGTGAAACCGGCCTCAGATGTCTTAGTGGCATCGTCCAGCTCAAACTTAAACTTCACACCATCGATCTCCAGAATACTACCCTGCTTCACGATGGTATCATCCAGCTTAAGATCAATACCAGCCTTTGTAGCATCCACATGAGCCGCAGCCTGCACGACTTGAGTGCTCTTGTGAACCACTTCACCACTCTTTGCACCGCCAGCGACAGTCACGGAAACTTCCATACCGAGCTGACTGTTCATGGCAGTGGCCGCCGTCGGATCAAACTCATTAGTCGCAGCCGTCGGGGCCGTTGTGGCAACAGCCTTATAGTTCGCAGTACCAGCGCCAACACCAGCCAGCGTCAGCTTAATGCCATCGGCATGGGTATCAACTTTGTATACATTACTGCCAATCTTGATAGCATTGCAGCTGGATGTATCACTCTTATTGGCACCAGTAGAAATCTCCACCGCATTGGTATTCTTAGTACCATCCAGCATGGCATTCTTCAGAGCGGTAGCAATGTCTGTCTTGGTGTAGCTGGTCTTGGTGCCAGCTGCGCCGCCCAGTTTTACCTCGTAGGTTTCACCGCCAATGCTGAAGCTCAGCGTGGCCTCAGCTGTGTTGCTCGCGGTGGTCACGGCGAGGTCTCCCAAATCGATAACGGCCTCAGGGTTAGCCTGCGTAACAGCAGCGCCTTCGAGGTGGGTCTTGGTAGCACCGGCGTTTTCAGCCGACAAAAGGCCAGAGATATTTACACTACCATCGTTGCCTTTGGTGAAGTCCACATTCTCAAACTTGGTGAACGCGGTGGTGTTCACGCCAGCCTTACCGTCCAGCAGCTTGATGCCGTTGAAGTTCGCGGAATCCGCGATACGGTTGATTTCGGATTTCAGCGCGTCGACTTCCTTCTGGAGGTTCAGGCGGTCCACTTCGTTGTCATAGGTGCCGTTGGCGGACTGGGTGGCCAGGTAGTCCATGCGGTTGAGCATGTCCTGAATCTCCTGCATGGCGCCCTCAGCGGTCTTCACCAGGGAGATGCCGTCCTTGACGTTCTTCTGAGCGGCGTCCAGACCGGTGATCTGAGCGCGCATCTTCTCAGAAATAGCCAGACCGGCTGCGTCGTCGCCGGCGCGGTTGATCTTATAGCCGGAGGACAACTTCTCCAGGTTCTTGGAAAGGGCCGAAGTGTTGGTGTTGTAGTTTCTGTAGGCGTTCATCGCCATGATGTTGTGCTGAATTCTCATAATAATCTCCTTTTCTTTACGCCGGGGATTCCTTCCCCCGGGCCGTTTTGGTTGATACTGACGTTTGCCGCTCGGCATCTCTGCACGCTACCGGCCGGATTGGTGCAAAGGGCTTTGCGATGGCTGATTTATTCAATCGGCCTGCGCAGACCGTTTGAAACTGGATTGCTTTGCGGGCTTCCTCCCGCGTACTTTCTGGATGGCGTCGGGCACGGTACCGGTCAGCTCCTCGTGGACCTTCCCGCGTTGGATTGCCATGCTTCTGGGCGCGTCGATGGCGATACGGAATACGTCGCCGGTCTTGAGCACCTGTACGACCACGTCGTCGCCGATGGTGACGTAATCGCCCTCGCGTACTGTTAATGCAAGCATTTCGTTTCCTCCTCCATAAGGTTTTGCAAAAGTCCCTTTTCGTCGAAATGACGGAGTTTGCGCCAGTTTGAAAAGGTATACTTTTTCAAAGCGTCTTTTCCAACTGCTTACACTTCTTTCATCGGCTCCA
>CANSLL010000209.1 GCA_947647695.1 uncultured Clostridia bacterium
GGGCTGCGCGCCCTGGGGGAATTGGTCACATCAACCTATCAGTATAGATGCTCCCACACAACATAAACAAACCCCAAAAAAGGCCCGGTTCCGCGCCTACGGAACACTCCTCAACTCCGATTATTGATGTTAGAAGTAATCGCTTTGACCCGCTCGGCAAAGACCGGGTCCTTCTCCATGGCCTTTTCTACCTTCTCAATGGAATGAAGCACCGTGGAATGGTCGCGTCCTTCAAATTCCTTGCCAATCTCCGTCAGCGACAAGCTGGTAAACCGGCGAATCAGGTACATGGCGATCTGACGCGCCGTCGTCGCCTCCTTGAACCGCTGGGGCCCGCGGAGGGTCGATTCCTCCAAATTATAATAGTTCGCGATCTCCGTGATAATCATGGACGCCGACGGTACAAACTCGTTGTCCTTCTTCAGCATGTCCCGCACGGCCCGCGCCGTGTTCTCTTCGTCGATATCATTGCCCAGCAGCTCCCGGTACGCCACGATCTTTTTGACCGTGCCCTCGATCTGGCGCACATTGGCCGTGACGTTTTCGGCGATATAACTGCAAATGTTGTCCGGCAGGGGCGTGCCCAGCTGGATTGCCTTATTCTTGATGATCGCCATACGGGTTTCATAGTCCGGCGGCTGGATGTCTGCCAGCAAGCCCCACTCGAAACGCGTCTTGAGCCGGTCCTCCAGCAGGGTCATCTCCTTGGGCGGACGGTCCGAGGTCAGCACAATCTGGCGGCGGGCCTCGTACAAGGTATTAAAGGTATGGAAAAACTCCTCCTGGGTCTCCTTCTTGCCCGCGATGAACTGGACGTCGTCTACCAAAAGAATGTCCGCATCCCGGTATTTGTTATGGAACTCTAATTGCTTGCCCTCGCGGATGGCCTGGATCAGGGCGTTGGTGAAATCGTCGCCCTTGATATAGACGATCTTGGCCCCGGTATTATGCTGGCGGATGCTGTGGGCGATGGCATAGATCAGATGGGTCTTGCCAAGGCCCGACTCGCCGTAGATCAGCAAAGGGTTGTACGTCTCCGCAGGGGAATCGGCCACGGCCCGGGCCGCGGCGTGGGCCAGCTGGTTCGATTTGCCCACGACAAAATTTTCAAAGGTGAACTCCCCCGACTCGATCAGGGACGTGGGCTTTGCCACGCTGCCCTTGCAGTAGGCGGTATAATCGGCGTCGCTGAGGAGCAGGACCTTAAAGTCCGCGGAAAAGAGATCCTCCAGGGCCGCCCTGATGTTTTTCAAAAACCGCTGTTCGATATTGCTGCGCTTGAAATCCGACGGGCAGTGGAGGATAAAAGTATCCTGTTCCAGCCCAACGGCGGTCACGTCGTCAAACCAGGTGGTGATGGTGGTCTCGGAAAGCTCCTCCTTCATCCGCTCCAAAATGGCGTCCCAGATATCTTTGACAGAATTCATATGCTCTCTCCTTCTTTGCTGTGTCTAGACCTGCTGCACGCCGTCCCGGCGGTTTTTTCCTGACGTACCGCATCGCTTTTCCGTGGGATTGGAGTACCCCGCCTGGGAAAAGCGCCCGGTGGAAAAAAATCTTCGCCCGTCCGGCGTTCCCCGGTGATGGATACCACACCTGTTGGATCGGGGATACGAAAGGGATGGTCCCCGCCCCTGTACCGGGGAAAACGGTCTTCTATCCCAAGGGACGGCAGTGGAAAAAGTTGTACGTTTCTGGTTGACAACATGGGGAAAACCAAAAACGCGCCGTCCTGATGTTCGTCTCCCTTCGCGCCGGTTTGACGAAAAAGCGCAGAAAATACCGCGTTTATTATAGCAAAAAAGGAAAGAGCTGTCTATACCTTTATTTTATATATAATACAAAAATACGTCCGCGGAAAAGGTCTATATATGGTACGTCTGCCGGATTTGGACGGCAAGATTTGGTGTTTTCTCCGGCAGCGGCAAAAAAGTGACAAAAAGGGAAGGGAGAGGCGGGAAAGAAAGGAAAATTTCCCTGAAAAATTTGAATAATTTGTTTGACAGATACACATATTTTATTGTATAATACATTCTGCGCATTCAGCGAAGGCACGAGCTGTTTTTACCGTGCCGGACAAGGATGCGGTGATTCAGTCAACTGCGGGACTGGGGCGGTCCGGGCTGCGGCGCGATCCATTGAGGCGCGCGGCGCTGGGGGCGTTCTGTCCGCCGTCGAGTAAGAGCGGCATAATTTTGCCGCCGGATGATTTCTAAATCAGGAGGTGTATTGTTCATGACAAAGCGTACTTATCAGCCGAAAAAGCGTCATGCGTCCAAGGTCCATGGCTTCCGCAAGAGAATGGCCACGGCAAACGGCCGCAAGGTACTGTCCCGCCGCCGTGCGAAGGGCCGTCTCAGCCTGAGCAAGTGAAAAAACGGAAAACCGCTTTTGCTGCGGAACAGTGGAAAGCCGTCCTGACGGCGGACACAAAAGCCGCTTTTAGCGGTGGAGAAAAGGGAAACCGCCTTGACGGTGGAGAAAAGGGATGCGTGAGCGCACCATGAAAAAGGATACCTAACAGGGACGGTCCAAACTGTTTTCCAAAGAAAACGGGAGGTCGTCCCTTGTGGTGTTACACCTGTAAAACCAGGGTTTCAGGGAAAGCAGGCGCAGGGCCGCGCTGTTCCGGGAAGAGGAGAAAAGGCGTTGTGAAACGGGCAGTAACCATCAAGGAGAACTACGAATTCCGGCGGATGTACGCCAAGGGAAAGTCGGCGGTGATGCCGTCGATGGTGGTGTATTGCCGGCGGAACGGACGGGCGCGAAATCGTTTAGGCGTGACGGCGAGTAAGAAGTTAGGGTGTGCGGTAACGCGCAACCGGGCGCGGCGCCGTTTGCGGGAGCTGTTCCGGGTCCACCAGGGGCAGATGGCGCAAGGGTACGATGTGGTGCTGGTAGCCCGTGGCCGCACGGCGGGGATTGCGTACCGTTATTTAAGGAAAGACTTTCTCCGTGCGGCGGAGCAGCTAAAGCTGCTTTTGCCGGAAGGAGGGGGTATTTCGTGAAGGTGGTAATGATTGCCCTGGTGCGTTTGTACCGGCGTTATATTTCGCCGCTGCGTCCGCCGTGCTGCCGGTTTATTCCGACGTGTTCCCAATATGCGATTGAGGCGTTGGAGAAGTATGGCGCAATCAAAGGGGGGTGGCTTGCCCTGCGGCGTGTGCTGCGCTGCACGCCGCTGTGCAAGGGGGGGTATGATCCGGTGCCGTAGTCGTAGTTGCGGCGGCGCAATCCTATACCCCCGGGGGCTGCGCGCCCCCGGACCCCGCGGTTCCTTTCTGTACGGACAGA
>CANSLL010000210.1 GCA_947647695.1 uncultured Clostridia bacterium
AAACGGTCAGGTGGACGTGGAGGAGTTGGCCCGCACGGCTTTTCTCCTCTCCCTTTTCCGAACGTCCGGTGGACACGGCAAAGGACATATCATAACAATTTTATTATAGACAATTTTTCTGCGGTCTGCAATGCAAAATGAAAGAGGGGAAGAAAATTTTTCTTCCCCTCCGCTTTTCACAAAGCACGCTTACTTTTCCACGTCCGCCTGGACTGCCTTGACCTGGCGGCCATTGTAGTAGCCGCATTCCGGGCACATTCTGTGCGGCATCCGCAGAGCGCCGCACTTGGAGCACTTGACCAGATTCGGCGCGCTCAGCTTCCAAACAGCGCTGCGTCTTTTATCGCGTCTTGCCTTGGATACCTTCCTCTTGGGTACTGCCATTTTCGTGACACCTCCTTGATATGAAACTGCCTGGCGCAGTATATTTTTTCATTCTGTTTCCTGCTCGCTGTGCTGTAGCAGCTTGGCCAATACCGCCATACGCGGATCCCCCGCTCTCTTGCAGCCGCACGGCCCTGTATTCAGGTCTGCGCCGCAGGACGGGCAAAGGCCCTTGCAATCGTCCGAGCAAAGGAGCTTGGTGTCCATCCCGAGAACAAAAGCCGTGCGGGCCAACTCCTCCACGTCCACCTGACCGTTTTGCAAAAGGACGATCTCATCCCCGCCGTCCTCCTCGTTTTCCAGCGTCTCAGCGAGCAGATGCTCAAAGGACACGGATTTTTCCAAAAGAAACGGCTTTGCGCAACGGTCGCAGACCGCATGGAGCGTTGTTTCCGCTGTGCCGGACAATACCAGTACCCCCGCCATGTTGCGGACGGTCCCCTTCACCACAACGGGTTCCGCAACCGGGTAATATCCGCCGAATTCCACACAAGAGAGGTCCATCGAGAACTGGAACTCCAACTTTTTTCCGGGGATATTGAGAATCTCTCGAACTGATAAAAGCATAGCACACCTCACAATGGTACGGGTAGTATTATAGTGGAATTCCCGGAAAATGTCAAACATTTTTTCAGATTCCTTGCAATTTTTTTCCAATCTTTCCAGTCCGGCGGAACAAATCGGGAAAAGGCGGAAATCAAACTGGAAAAGATGGGAAAACTTTATTTTTTGTGGTTTGGGGGATAGGTTTTTCCGTCATTTTGTGCTATACTGTGTTCACTGCTCCGCAGAAGCGCTCCGCCGCGCGCCCTTATGGGGGACGCTGGACCGCCGCCGGAGCCCTTTTATCGACGGAACGGGAGGAGAACCAGATTTGAAAGAGGTCCGAATCGGGAAAAATGACGCAGGGCAGCGGCTGGACCGCTTCGTTGCAAAAACACTGCCTCTGCTGCCTCCTTCCCTGCTGCAAAAATACATCCGCCTCAAGCGCGTCAAGGTCAACGGCAAGGGCGCCAAACGGGACGTGCGGCTGAACGAGGGCGATATGCTTCAGCTCTATATCAACGATGAGTTCTTCGACCGTCCCACCGCAGAAAACGCCTTTTTGACGATCGCCAGGCCCCAGCTGGATATCGTTTACGAGGACGAGCAGATCCTGCTGGTGAACAAACGGCCCGGCATGGTCGTCCACGCGGACGAGTCCGGCAGCGCCAACACGCTGATCCAGCACATTCAGGCGTACCTCTATCAAAAGCGGGAATGGGACCCGCGGCTGGAAAATGCCTTTGCCCCCGCCCTGTGCAACCGCATCGACCGCAACACCGGCGGTATGGTCATCGCCGCAAAAACGGCGGAGGCCCTGCGCATCATGAACGAAAAGATCCGCGATCGGGAGATCTCCAAATATTACCTCTGCATTACTCTGGGCCGCCCGGAGCCGCCCGCGGGCGTGCTGCGGGGGTATCTTTTCAAGGACGAAACAAAAAAGCAGGTCTTCGTCCGCCGCAGTCCTGTCCCCGGTGCGAAAACGGCGGTGACGTATTACCGCACGCTGGAAAGCCGTGGCGAGCTGAGCCTTGTGGAGTGTGAGCTGGGTACGGGGCGCACCCATCAGATCCGCGCCCAGTTCGCCGGTGCGGGCCATCCCCTGCTGGGCGACGGGAAATACGGCATCGGCGCAGTCAACCGCCGCTATGGCATGGAAAAGCAGGCGCTGTATGCCTATAAGCTGACGTTCAACTTCCAGACGGACGCAGGCTGCCTGGCGTATTTGAAGGGAAAAACCTTTGAAATCAAAAATATTCCCTTCCGGGACGCCTATTTTTCGTAAATTGATTGACTTTTTTCCCCATATCTTTTATTATGTGATTCGATTTATTCCGACAGTTTTAGTTTCAAGGAAAGGGAGGGACTGTTACGTTATATTTACAATTAGGTACGGCACAGCATTTCAAATGACTACTTTTATGAAACGGGGGAGGATAAATGTCCAAAGAGTTAATTCGCCTTGTAGATTGCTGCATGGTGTTTGACGACGAGCTTGTTCTCGATAATTTGAATCTTACAATCGATGATAAAGAATTTCTCACGCTGCTCGGCTCCAGCGGCTGCGGCAAAACGACCACCCTGCGCATCATCGGCGGTTTTCTGACGCCCACGTCCGGCTCGGTGTATTTCGACAGCGCGGAGATCACAAATCTACCGCCCCATAAGCGACAGATCAATACGGTATTTCAAAAGTACGCTCTGTTCCCGCACCTGGACGTATATGAAAATATCGCCTTTGGTCTCCGCATCTCCAAAACGCCCCGGGCCGAAATCGACCGGCGCGTCTCGGAAATGCTGGATATTGTCAGCTTACGGGGCTTTGAACATCGAAAGACCAACGCCTTGTCCGGCGGCCAGCAGCAGCGTGTGGCCATTGCCCGCGCCCTGGTCAACCGTCCCAAGGTGCTGCTGCTCGACGAGCCTTTGGGCGCGCTGGACCTGCGTCTGCGTAAGGATATGCAGAACGAACTCAAACGCATCCAGCAGCAGATGGGCATTACCTTTATCTATGTGACCCACGATCAGGAAGAAGCCTTGGCCATGTCCGACACTGTCGTTGTCATGGACAAGGGCCATATCCAGCAGATCGGTACCCCGGAAGATATTTACAACGAACCGAAAAATGCCTTTGTGGCCGATTTCATCGGCGAATCGAATATCCTGGACGGCTGTATGCATGAGGACTTCGTGGTGGAAGTCTTGGGCTGCAAGTTTCCCTGTGTGGACAAGGGCTTTGCCCGCCGGGAGGCGGTGGATGTGGTCATCCGCCCGGAGGACATCGATCTGGTGAGCCCTGAGGAAGGCACTCTCACAGGAGTGTGCACT
>CANSLL010000211.1 GCA_947647695.1 uncultured Clostridia bacterium
CCTTGCCGTCGTATTCAAAGGTTTTGCCGTTTCTGAAATCGCCCGCAGTAATTGTTGCCATAATCAAAATCCTCCCCAGATATCCAAGAAATTTGGATTCATAGAATACAGAATAAAAGTAAGTATATTGTATCGCATCCTTTTCCATTTGGCAAGTATTTTTCCAGGAAAAGGGGAGGGATATGCGGAAGAAGGGGGGATTTTTTCAGCGCAGGAGCAAAATGTCTGCCGGCGCGATGGCGACGCGCAGGCGTCCGCCCTCTTTGAGGTTCTGGGCGGACCATTCCTGTTTTCCCATTTCCAGCTCCAAAAGGGGATACGCGGCACCCTCCCCAGCGCCGTCCGGGCGGAGGAGGACGATCGTGGAGAATACGTCGTCGATGACCTGGACAACGGTGCAGGAAAAGGTGTTTTCCCCCGTTTCCTTTGTCGGGTGGACAAAGTGGCGGCGCACGCCCAGCAGGCGCGTCTCCGCCGGGACAGGGCGTCCGCAGCGGAGAGTGAGGTCCCAGTCTGTCACATGGACTGTGTCTGCGCCGCGCTTTTCACAGCGGGCGTAATTTTTGCAGCCGGACAGCAGGGCGGCGGCATGGGTCGCAGGATGCTCGAACAGCTCCCGCACGGTCTGGACAGGCTCGGAGGTTCCGTGGTCTATGACGCAGACCTGACCGGCCATGCGATAGACCTCGTCCCGGCTATGGGAGACAAGGATGGTCGTCCCGGAGAAGCCGGCCAGCGTCCGCCGCAGCTCCAGCTCCATTTCCCATTTCAGATAGCTGTCCAGGGCGGAAAAGGGCTCGTCCAGCATCAGGATGCGGGGCTTGCCGATGAGGATACGCGCCAGCGCCACGCGCTGCTGCTGTCCACCAGAGAGCTCCCGGGGCAGACGGTTTTCCAGGCCCGACAGGTGAAAGGCCTTGAGAAACGGTTCTGTCAGCGCCCGCTTTTCGCGTTTGGGCAGCCTTTCCCGCACGCCGGCCATGAGGTTTTCCGCCACGGTCATGTTGTTGAACAGGGCATAATTTTGAAACAGCAGCCCGACCCGTCGTTCCTGGGGGGACAGATCGATCTTTTTTTCGGAATCGAAAAAGGTCACGCCGTCCACGATGATGCGTCCCGCGTCCGGCTTGACGATCCCGGCGATGCAGCGCAGTGTCATGCTTTTGCCGCAGCCGGAGCCGCCTAAGAGGGCGAGGACCTCGTTGCCTGCGGCAAAGGAGACGTCCAGGCGGAAGGAGCCGAAATTTTTCTGGATCTGTACTTCTATGGACATAACAGGCGTCTCCTTTACCAGCGGTGTACGTTTTTCATGCCCTTGCCGGAGATGAGATTCATCGCCAGCAAGATGACGAAGGCGATGGCCAGCATCACAAGCACCCAGATCCCGGCGGTGAGATAGTCGCCGTTGCTGATGACCAGGGCGATCCGCTGGGAGATGGTGCCGGTCTTGTGGGCGATGTTGCCAGCGAGCATGGACGTCGCGCCGTACTCGCCCAGGGCGCGGGCAAAGGTGAGGATCGTGCCCGAGGCAACGCCGGGCCCGGCTTCGGGGATGACGACGCGCCAGAAAATTTCCCGCTCGCTCATCCCCAGGGTGCGTCCGGCGTAGATCAAATCCACGTTGACCTGCTCAAAGGCGGCCCGGGCGTTGCGGTACATCAACGGCAGGGCGATGACGGACGCGGCGATGACGCAGCCGGTCCAGGTCTGCACGATCTTGAGATCGAAGGCGCCGTAGAGCCATGCGCCGAAGGGCCGTTTCAGGGAAAACAGCAGCAACAGGAAAAAACCGGCCACCGTGGGCGCGACGACCATGGGCAATGTGAGGAAACCGTCGATCACGGCCTTGGCACGCGGGCCCAGGCGGATGACCTGACGGGCCAGCCAGATGCCGAGGAAAAAGCAGAGGATCGTGGCGACAACACCGGTTTTCAGGGAGATCCACAGAGGGCTCCAGTCAAAACGTTGGAGGATGGAGATGATTTCTTCCATGGGGGTGATCCTTTCCGTCCGTCGGACAAAAGAGTGGGAGAACGCCGGAATCACGGGGCGGACGTTTTCGGCTTATGGGTAAGGAGTCGGGGAGAATCAATTCACAAGGAAGCAGTGGCTGGCAAAGACCGCCGCGGCCTCCGGCGTCTGTAAGAACGCAAGGAAATCGGCGGCTGCGGCCTGTTCCGCGCCGTCCGCTTCAGGATTGGCGATCAGGCAGACGGGGTAGACGATGGGGCCGGTCAACGTGCCGTCGTCCTGGGCCAGGATGACGAGGCTGTCCTGGAAATCAAAGTAGTCGGAATAGTAAATGGCGCCGATCTCGTTGGAACCCTCGGCCACGGCCTGGGCCGCCACGGAGACGTTGGCGCATTCGTTGATCTCAATGCCGCCGAAGGCTGCGGATACCTCGTCGGAGGTATAGGCGCTGTTGTCGTCCGTATCCGGCAGGACGCCGAGGGAGACAAAGGCTTCCCGGGAATACCGCCCCACGGGGACGGAGCCGTCGCACAGGGCGAAATTTGCCGCGCTGCCGATGTTGTCCCATCCGGTGACGGCGGTGCCGCTGTCCTTTCCGGTGACCAGGCAGAGGCTGTTTTGCAGCAGGTCCACGGTGCTGCCTTCTATGACCAGACCGTCCGTTTCGTCCAGTTGGCGCACCTGGGATTTTCCGGCGGAGAAGAACAGGTCGATCCCGTGGCCGTCGGCCTCTTCGATCTCCTGCATCAGCTTGCCGGAGGAGCCGGAGTTGACGGAGATGGTCACATTGGGCTGGGAGGCGTTGTACAGGGGGATCAACTCGTCAAAGGAGCTGACCAGGGATGCCGCGATGCTGATATACACCGTGGTAGCAGGCAGAACGCCGCCGTCCTCTCCGCCGCCGGAAGGAGCGGTTGCCGGACCGCCGCAGCCTGCCAGCGTACCGGCTGCCAGCGCGGCACAGGAAAATAGAGCAATGATTTTTTGTTTCATGGAAGCCCCTCTTTCGTTCTGTTTAGTTTGGTTTTATTTTGTTTGATATTATAAAGTATACATAAAACGAAATAAAAATCAAGAAAAAACGACTTGACATCACAAAATTGAATCAATAGAACCGGAGTCATGATCAAACGCAATAAACAATAAAAAGGGCGGTGCAGCATATCCTGTACCGCCCTTGAAACTTGTGAAAAAAGCCCTCCGCAGGAGTTTGCCGCCTGCAGGCGGCAAAGTATTTGAATCGTTTTCTCCGGCGACATGTGCGTCGGAGAAAA
>CANSLL010000212.1 GCA_947647695.1 uncultured Clostridia bacterium
AGAAAGTACCCGCGGGTCTGGGACGCGCAGTCCCAGCGAAGAGGTCATTGCGCCGTGACCATCAAACCCGCCCCGCGCCGCGTGGCGCGCCCACGTCCGTGCAAAAAACGCCCGGTTCCGTGCAACGGAACAAAAAACCCATCACTTTTTCTCTAATATATCTTTACATGTAGTATAGCATCTGCTATACTACACGAATCGTATTTTATCAAACCAAACCCACGCCGCGGCGAATCAAAAGAGAGAATACAGGGGTGATTCATTTTGGCTACGGAATTTTCCAAAACACTGTCCATGCTGCGCCGGGAACGAGGCGTTTCCCAGCGTCAGGCGGCGGGAGAACTGGGCATCTCCCAGGCGCTGCTGTCCCACTACGAAAACGGGATTCGGGAACCGGGCCTGGCCTTTGTCGTCCGGGCCTGCAATTATTACCGCGTTTCCGCAGATTACCTCCTGGGCCGTACTCTGGCACGAGACGGCGCCACCATCGCCCCGGAGGACGTCTACGACTCCTCCACCGAAAAGGGCAACGTGCTCCGGGGGTCCATGGCCGCCATGCTCCAGAAAAAGCTGCTGGTAAACACCACCAGTATGCTCTTCGACCTGCTGGGCCAGGTGGGCGACAAGGAGGCCATCCAGGCCGCCGGCGCGTACCTGGGCGGCACCTTATACAAAATTTACCGCTATCTCTACCGGGCCGGCGGCAACGAGGAAAAGTATATGCTAGTGGACAACACCGCCTTCAATGCCGGCGCGGTGGACGCAGACCTGCACCTGGCGGAGGCGCGGTACGCCGCGGCCCTGGAAGCCGCCTGTAAGGACGGCGCGCCCTTCCCCGACCTGGGCCACGATACGCTGAACCGGGCCTACCCCGGCGTCCATCAGAGCGCCTTGCAGGTGTTCCACGCGGCCATGGACCGGGTGAACACCGCCTTGGGCCGGAAATAAAGCGTCCCGTGCATGGCTTGTGCGCAGGACTTGGAAAAGGAGTAGGAGAACAAGGATATGACCGATCAAAACAACATTCGCAATTTTTCCATCATTGCCCACATCGACCACGGAAAATCCACCCTGGCCGACCGGCTGATGGAAAAATGCAACGCCGTGAGCGAGCGGGAGATGGAGAGCCAGCTGCTGGACAACATGGACCTGGAGCGGGAGCGGGGCATCACCATCAAGGCCCGCGCCGTCAAGCTGACTTACAGCGCCAGGGACGGGAAGGAATACATCCTGAACCTGATCGACACGCCGGGCCATGTGGACTTCAACTACGAGGTCTCCCGCTCCCTGGCCGCCTGCGAAGGGGCGGTGCTGGTGGTGGACGCGTCCCAGGGCGTGGAGGCCCAGACCTTGGCCAACACCTATCTTGCCCTGGAAGCCGACCTGGAGATTTTGCCGGTGTTCAACAAGATCGACCTGCCGGCGGCGGACCCGAAGAAGGCCAAACAGGAAGTGGAGGACATCATCGGCCTGCCGGCGGCGGACGCCCCGGAGATCTCGGCCAAGCGGGATCTCAACATTGAGGCGGTGCTGGAGGACATCGTGGCCAACGTCCCCGCGCCCTCGGGCGACCCGGACGCGCCCCTGCGGGCGCTGATCTTTGACAGCCAGTACGACCCCTATGTGGGCGTGATCGTCTATTTCCGGGTGATGGAAGGGACGCTGAAGGCGGGGATGAACGTGCGCCTGATGGCCTCGGGCGCGGAATACGAGGTGCTGGAGTGCGGCTATCTGCTGCCTTTGGGCATGGAGAAGACGGAGGCGCTGTGCGCCGGCGAGGTGGGGTATTTCACCGCGTCCATCAAGAATGTGGCGGACACCCGGGTGGGCGACACGATCACCGGGGCGGAGCATCCGGCGGCGGAGCCGCTGCCGGGGTACAAGACGGCCCAGCCCATGGTCTACTGCGGCATTTATACCGAGGACGGCAGCAAGTATCCCAACCTGCGGGACGCCCTGGAAAAGCTGCGGCTGAACGACGCGTCGTTGTCCTTCGAGCCGGAGTCCTCGGCGGCCCTGGGCTTTGGCTTCCGCTGCGGCTTTTTGGGGATGCTCCACATGGAGGTGATCCAGGAGCGTCTGGAGCGGGAGTTCGATCTGGACCTGGTGACGACGCTGCCGTCGGTGATCTACGAGGTGGTCAAGACGGACGGGAGCACGGTGCATGTGGACAATCCCCACAACTACCCGGACCCGGTGGAGATCGCCGAGGCTTACGAGCCCTTTGCAAAGGTGTCGGTCATTTCGCCGCCGGAATACATCGGCAATATCATGCCCATGTGTCAGGAGCGCCGGGGCGTGTACCGGGATACCCAGTATCTGGACACGAACTTAGTGGAGCTGCATTACGACATGCCGCTGAATGAGATCATCTATGATTTTTTTGACGCGTTGAAGGCGAAGACCCGGGGCTATGCGTCGCTGGATTACGAGGTGGCGGGCTACGAACCCAGCGATCTTGTGAAGGTGGATTTACTGCTGAACGGCGAACAGGTGGATGCGCTGAGTTTTATTGCCCACCGGGAGAAGGCGTATCCCCGGGCGCGGCGCATTTGTGAAAAGCTGAAGGAGAACATCCCGCGCCAGCTGTTCGAGGTGCCGGTCCAGGCGGCGATCGGGGGAAAGATCATTGCCCGGGAAACGGTGAAGGCGATGCGCAAGGATGTGTTGGCGAAGTGCTACGGCGGCGACATCACGCGCAAGAAGAAGCTGTTGGAGAAGCAGAAGGAGGGCAAGAAGAAGATGCGGTCGCTGGGCAGCGTCCAGCTGCCCACGGAGGCGTTTATGGCGGTGCTGAAATTAGACGAAGAGTGATTTTGTATGGTGGGAAGGGGGCTTACCCCCCCTTCCCCGATCCCCCCGCGAAAGCGGGGGGGTGTTCCGCGGGCGCGGAACCGGGGTTATCCCTGCGAAAGCAGGGATTCCTTTTCTGGGTGGGCCAACTTCTGGGTGGGCCAACGTCCTTGGGTGCAACTCCGTTGCGGGGGAGCAGCCATATGCTATGTTCATGCTGACCTGTACCCCCGGGGGCTGCGCGCCCCCGGACCCCGCGGTTCCTTTCTGTACGGACAGAAAGGAACCAAAGAGCCGCTTAAGGGACGGCTCAGACGCAGTGCTGCGCCGGAGCTTTGCTCCGGCACGACACTGCGATTCGCCTTACCCTTAAGAATCCCTTTTCTTGTTTTTTAGGTGTCTATGCTTTGCGGTTCGTCAGTGCGTTGTTTCTGTTCTTA
>CANSLL010000213.1 GCA_947647695.1 uncultured Clostridia bacterium
TACCACTTTTCCTGCTTGCGGGGTAGGGGGATTTAATCAGAGGTTCCTTAGATTTCTTAACAACCACTCTATCCACAACGAAAGCGGAAGGACAAACGTCCTCCCGCTCCTTTTCTGCGTGTCAAAAAAGCGGCGCTGCCGCTTTTTTGATGTACATCACAAGTTGCGCAAAGCGTCCACCAGCGCGGTTTTCTGGGCCGTCTCCGGGTTCATCTCCTTGATGACGCGCGCCGGGACGCCCGCGACGACCACATTAGGCGGCACATCCTCCACCACGATGGACCCCGCCGCCACCACGGAGTTCTCTCCGACGCGGCACCCTTCGATGACCACGGCGTTGGCTCCCACCAGGACGTTGTCCTCCACCACCACCGGCGTCGCGCTGGCGGGCTCGACCACACCGGCCAGCACCGCGCCCGCGCCGATGTGGCAGTGGGCGCCCACGGTGGCGCGTCCGCCCAGGACCGCACCCATGTCGATCATGGTACCCGGCCCGATGACCGCGCCGATGTTGATGACCGCGCCCATCATGATCACCGCGCCGTCGCCGATCTCCACCCGGTCGCGGATGACGGCCCCCGGCTCGATGCGGGCGTTGATGTTTTTCAGGTCCAGCAGCGGCACGGCGGAATTGCGGCAGCCGTTCTCCACCACCATGTCCACGATGCTCCCGGCGTTGGCCTCCAAAATGGGCTGGAGCTCCTTCCAGTCGCCGAACACCACGCAGCACTCGCCGCTGCCGAATACCTTGGCGCTGCCGAAGTCGATGGGCGCGGACTTGCGCACATAGACCTTCACCGGGGTCTTTTTCTCCGCGTTGCTGATAAACGCGATGATCTCTTCCGCATTCATATCAGATTTCTCTCTCCTTTTCTCGGTCAGTTGGGGAACAGCAGGGCTTGCAGGTCATAAACGCCCTTAGGCTTGTCTTTCAGGATACGCGCCATATGGAGCGCGCCGTTGACGAAGATCTGACGGCTGGCCGCCCGGTGGGTGATGGAAAACTCCTCGTCGGGCCCGAAGAAGGAAACCGTGTGGACGCCCGCCACGGTGCCGCCCCGCAGGGAGTGCATCCCGATCTCCTTCTGGGGCCTGCGGCCCACCGCGCCCTGGCGTCCGTAAACGGTCTGCTTTTCGTGGTCAGGGTCCACGGCATCCCGGAGCATCAGGGCCGTACCGCTGGGCGCGTCCACCTTCTGGTTGTGGTGAGTCTCGGTGATCTCCACGTCGAAATCCGGTCCGAACACGCCGGAGACCTGCCGGAGCACGCGCTGGAACACGGCGATGCCCAGGGAATAGTTGCCGCTGTGGAGCACGGGAGCATATGCGCCCAAGGCATGGAGCCGCGCCATCTGCTCGCCGCTGAAGCCGGTGGTGCCGGAAAGCAGGGGCGTGCCGGTGCGGCGGATGTAGTCCTCCACAGGCGTCAGGGTGCTGGGATTGGAAAAGTCCATGACCACGTCGGCGACCCGGCCCAGATCCGCCAGGGACGCGATGTTATCCAGGTCGATGGCGGCGGCGATGCTGTCGCCCCCGGCGGGGGCGGTCTGGGCGATCAGCCGGCCCATGCGGCCGTAGCCGATGATAAGAATGTTCATATATAAGGTTCCTCCTTCGGTTTCTTGCGTAAAGGCGCTCCCACGGACGCGTTTTTTTGCGGGATTTTATTGTTTATGATACCATTATCCCATAGGGAGCGCAAGGGGAACGGCGGAAAAACCCCGGCGTTTTTCTTCTTTCCCCTGTACAATTTCCCCCTCAGGCGCTACAATAAAATAAAGGAAGCACTGATGAAAGCAACGTGCGCAGATTTGCACCAGAAATTTTTCCTGACAAGGAAGAAAAACGCAGGAATCCTAACGGATTTCAAGTTTTTCTGACGCAGTTCAGGGAGAATTTCTGGTGTGAAGATGCGTGCGGGGATTGATTCAGTGGTTCCGTAAACAAACAAGGAGTGATACGCTTGCTGGACTATATGATCCGCTGCCGCCGGGACCTGCACCGCATCCCGGAGCTGGAACGGGAGCTGCCGGAAACGTGCGCCTATGTGAAACGGGAGCTTTCCGGCCTTTCCTGCACCGTGACGGAGCCCACGCAAGGCGCCGTCTGCGCCTATTTCGACGCCGGACAGACGGAGACCGCCGCCTTCCGCGCGGACATGGATGCCCTGCCCCTCACCGAGGAGACGGGCCTGCCCTTCGCCTCCACCCATCCCGGACGGATGCACGCCTGCGGTCACGACGGCCACACCGCCATGCTCCTGGGCCTGGCCCGGAGCATCGAAGCGCGGCGCGGTACGCTCAAGCGCAACGTGCTGCTGATCTTCCAGCCGGCGGAGGAAAACGGCGGCGGTGCAAAGCCCTTGTGCGACAGCGGTATTTTGGAGCAGTACTGCGTCAAACACATCTTCGGCGTCCATCTCTGGCCCGGCGTCCCCTACGGGCAGGTCCAGACCCGGCCCGGTCCCATGATGGCGAAGAGCAGCGAGATGACGCTGTACGTCCACGGAAAGAGCGTCCATATCTCCCGCTACGGCGAGGGGCGGGACAGCCTGTGGGCCGCGGGGGAGTATCTGCGCCGGGCCTATGCCATGGAGCAGGCGGCGCTGCCGCCGGAGACGCCCCGGCTGTTGAAGTTCGGCCGTATGGAAGCGGGCAGCGTGCGCAACGCCGTGGCGGCGGAAGCGGTGCTGGAGGGGACGCTGCGGGCGTTCACCCTGGAGGACCACGCTTTTCTCCGTGCGCGCTGCGAAGCGCTGGCAAAGGAGGTCGCCGCGGAGACGGGCTGCGCGCTGGAGCTGACGTTCAGTGACGGGTATCCCCCCGTGACCAACGACGCGGAACTTTTGCAGCGCATCCGGGCGCACCTGGGCGCGGACGCGCCGGGGCTGTACGACGGCCTGTCCCTATCCACGGAGGACTTCGCGTGGTACCAGCAGTATGTGCCGGGGGTGTTTTTCTTCCTGGGCGTCGGAGAGACGGAGGAGCTGCACTCGGCGCGGTTCGTCTTTGACGAGCAGGTACTGGCTAAGGGGCTTTCGTTGTATGAACGGCTGCTGGAATTAGATTGAAGGGAGGATATGGTAAGATGAAATGGTTTTTTGTGGGATATCTGTTGATCTTTCTGGATTTCGATCTCTCACTCAACGTCCACACCATCAATATCATCCCGGATTTTATCGGATACTTCTTCATCCTGAAAGGTTTGCAGGAGCTGACGC
>CANSLL010000214.1 GCA_947647695.1 uncultured Clostridia bacterium
CAAATCGCCTGGGTCTCAAAGACAGAATAATAGTGCCGCAGGCAGTCCTGCATTCCCTGACGTGCCAGCGCTTTCAGGGCAAGATAGTTGTCCGGTTTCCCCTGGTCGACAGCCGCCTTCGCCGCCACCAGGAAATCAGTATAGATATTGATCTTGCTGATGCCGCCCTGGGCACAGCGGTGGAGATTCTCATCGCCGGAGGAAGAGCCGCCGTGCAAGACGAGGGGTGTCTTAACAGCCGCGGACAGCTCCGCCAGACGTTCAAAGCTGATATGCGGCGTCCCTTTGTACAGACCGTGGGCCGTGCCGATGGAGACCGCCAGGGAATCCACCCCTGTCTCTTCCGTGAAGCGCAGAGCGTCCTCCACCGTCGTATAGCGGGAATCGTCCGCCCCGGCGCTCTCCGACGCGCCGATGTTTTTCCCCACGCCCACATGGCCGATCTCCGCTTCCACCACCACGCCGTTCGGATGGGCATAATCGATGATCTCCTTGGTGCGGCGCACGTTTTCCTCAAAATCCTCCATGGACGCATCGATCATAACCGAGGAAAAACCGAGATCGACTGCACGGCGGATCAGATCCGGCGTCGCGCCGTGATCCAGATGGAGCACCACCGGAACGGACGCCTCCTGGGCGTACTTCCGCCCGACCAGAGCCGCATCCTCCAAAGTGACATTCTCCCCGATATGCGCCTCCGCCAGCGCAAGGATCAGCGGCATACGCAGCTCCTCCGCCACCTCCACATACCAGCGCAAGGAGGAAAGGTCAATAAAATTCGCCGCGGGGATGGCATAACGCCCCGCCTTTGCCGCTTCAAACAGTTCCTTTGATGTGACAAGCATTCCTGTCACAGCTCCTCTCCCGTCTGTTTACAGACGTTTCAAATTTCCCACATGGCCGGCGATATCGCCGCTTCCAAAAATATAGCTGCCTGCAATCAGCACATCGGCTCCTGCGCGCACCAGGGCGCGGCCCGTCTCCTCGTTCACACCGCCGTCCACGCTGATTGGCACGGTAATGCCGGTTTCCGCCATCAGCTCCCGCGTCCGGCGCAGCTTTTCAAAAACGCTCGCTTCAAAATTTTGCCCGCCGTAGCCGGGCTCGACGCTCATCAGGATCAGCCAGTCGATATGGTGCAGCAAATAGCGCAGGTTTTCCACGCCGTAGGCTGGGCCGATGCCCAATCCCGCTTTCAGGCCCGCTTTCCGAATCTCTTTGAGAAAGTGGATAGGGTTGTTGCAGGCATCCAGCTGGAAAGTCAGGATATCCGCGCCCGCCCGGGCAAACATGGGAAGATACCGCTCCGGCATCAAAAGCTCCATGTGTACCGAAACCGGCAGCTTTGTGATTTTTTTCAAGTCGCGCACCATCTGGGGGCCGAAGGTCAAGTTCTCCACATAGACGCCATCCATAACGTCCACATGGAGCAGATCGGCCCCGCCCTGCTCCGCCGCGCGGACCTGTTCGCCGATCCTGGTCTGGTCGCAGGCCAGGATCGACGCAGATACTTTTGCCATCCTTTTCCTCCCGCCGTTTTATGCTCTGCCGGTCTCGTGCATGGTGACCGCGTGCATCCAGTCCTTTACCAGGGCGTACAGCTCCTTGTACTTTTCAAAGTAGAACTGATACTCTTCATGCCGGGCCGCATCCGGTTCAATCCGGTAAGCCATCTTTGTCATGGCGTCCGCAGCCGTCTGGACGTCGGGATAAATACCGCCCGCCACCGCGCCGAGAATGGCCGACCCGATGCACGGTCCCTCCGCCACGGCGGGGACTACGATGGGCAGGTTGCTCACGTCCGCATGGGTCTGGAGCCAGAAACGGCTGCGGGTCGCGCCGCCGGAGAAAACGATGCTGTCCGGCCGGAAGCCTGCGGCGCGGAAGGTCTCTAAGATCGCCTCCGTACCGTAGCAGATGCTTTCAATGATCGCCCGGTACAGATGGGACGGGGTATGGCCCAAAGAAAGGCCGTAGAACATGCCGCGGATATCCGGGTCCACATAGGGCGTGCGGTTGCCCTGGAAGAAGTCCAGCGCCACCAGGCCCTCCGCGCCGATGGGCAGGGCCGCCGCTTCCCGGTTCAGGATATCATAAACGCTGCATCCCTCTTCCTTCGCCCGGTCCTTCACCGTACCGCACATCTGCTTGACAAACCACTCGATAATGGAACCGGTGGAGGTCTGGCCGCCCTCGACCATGCGCAGCCCGCGGACGATGGCGTCGGGATAGCCGCCCCACATCCCCTTGCTGTGGATGGGGTCCTTCACCTGGGCCACATGGAGATGGGACGATCCGGTGATCAGGGCCAGCTTGCCCGGCTGGACGGCATTGATGCCGATCACGCCCACGAAGGCGTCCGCGCCGCCCTCGCCCACGGGAATACCAGGGACCAGGCCCAGCTCCTCCGCGGCTTTCTCCGTCAGCGTACCGGCCAGCTCACCCATGGCCAGTACCCGCGGCGGCAGCTTCTCCGTCAGATCGTCCAGGCCGATGGTGTTGTAAAAGTCCACGGGATAGCCGCCCTCTTCGGCGTTGTAGAACCAGCGCACGGCGGCGCAGTTCAGGCTGGCGGTGTATTCGCCCGTGAGCTGGTACATCAGCCAGTCGGTACATTCATAAAAACGGGTCGCCTTATGATATAGCTCCGGCTCGTTCTCCTTCAGCCACAACGCCTTACAGGGCAGCCACTCGGCGGACACCATGCCGTAGCCGCACAGCTTCAGGGCATCGTGCCCGGATTCATAGATGCGTTTTGCCTGCTCCGAGGCGCGCACATCCATCCACATGATCGCAGGACGCAGCGGGACCATATCGTCCCCGGAAAGGAGCACAGTGCAGCAGGTGGTGTCCACGCTCATGCCCCTAATATAGCGGGGATCAACGCCGCTTTCCGCAATGGCCTTACGAGACGCCTTGCAGATCGCCTCCCACCATTCCTTCGGGTCCTGCTCCGCCCGGCCCGTAGCGGGCGTATACAAGGGATAATTCTCCCCGCAGAACACAATGGGATCGCCCTGCAAGTCAAAAATACCCACGCGGGCGCCGCCCGTCCCCATATCGATACCCAATACGCAATCTATTTGCTTCATAACCGCTGCTCCTTTCCTTCCATACCAGATTGAATCATAGAGTAACATATGTGCTTTCTGTGCGCACTTATTTCCTTAATTATACTATAGCTGCGCCGGAACCGTCAACACCG
>CANSLL010000215.1 GCA_947647695.1 uncultured Clostridia bacterium
GTTTGATGGGGTGGCAGCCGGGGGCGCATGAATGGGCTCCTCGGTTCTTTCACTGCAATATTTATATTTCTCATTGCAAATGTGTGAATAAAAAATGGGAGCATTCTCCCGTTGATAAGAACAGAGCAGGAAGCCATGATAGCTTCCTGCTCTGCATTCGTCCTTGCAATGCCCCCGGCGTATATAAGTTGCAGATTACTTCCTGATCCGACCTTGGCATTTTGCGGCGTCTCTTTTTTCACCGGATCTTAGATCATAATATTCTGTTTCTTTGCGGCAAAGGTCAATTCATCGCGGAAGTCCGGGTGCGCGATGGCAATCAGCGCCTTGACGCGTTCAGACAAAGGACGGCCGCGCAGCTTGGCGATGCCGTACTCGGTCACGATACAATCCACGTCGTTCTTGCTGGTCGTCACGATCGCGCCGGGAGTCAGGGTGGGCTGGATCTTACTCACCGTACCGCCCTTGGCCGTGGACGGGAAGGCGATAAAGCTCATGCCGCCGGGGGACTGGATCGCTCCGCGGACATAATCCACCTGGCCGCCGGAGCCGGAGACATGCTTCGTACCGATGGACTCGGCGCATACCTGGCCGTAGAAGTCCACCTCCAGCGCCGCGTTGATGGAAACAAAATTAGGATGCCGGGCGATGACTTCCGGGTTATTGACATAGTCCACCGGCAGCAGCTCAAAGGCGGGGTTGTCGTTAATCAGATCATAAATGCGCTGGGAGCCAAAGGCAAAGGTCGCCACGGTCTTTCCCGTATGGATGGGTTTTTTGCTGTTGTTCACCGCGCCGCACTCAATCAGCTCCACCATGGAGTCGGTGAACATCTCCGTATGGATACCGAGATCGTGTTTGTCCTTCAACGCCAGGCCCACGGCATCGGGCACCGCGCCGATGCCCAGCTGGAGCGTCGCGCCGTCGGGGATGCGCTCGGCGATCAGGCCGCCGATGGTCCGGCTAACCTCGTCCAGCTCCGCCTTGGGCAGGACGGCCAGGGGGATGGTATTTTCGCACACGCCCTCTACCTGGGAAATATGTACCATGGGCGCGTTCAGTGCGCGGGGCAGGTTCTTGTTGACCTCCACTAAAATGTGCTTTGCCTTGCGCATCATGCCCACAGAGGCGGAACCCACAGTGCTCATGCTGAAATAGCCGTGCTTATCCATGGGAGAGACCGCCGCCACGAAATAGTCGATGTCGATATACTGCTCGAACAAGCCGGGGATATCGCGGTAGTAGCAGGGCATAACGTCGCCGAAGCCGCCGTTGGCCGCGCGGCTGGCGCCTTTGCTGGAAAACCAGGAGATCCCCGTCAGAGAGCCGAGCAAATCCGCGTTCTGATACATTTCGTAAGGGTAGATGTCCAGAACGGTGTGCTGCTTGACCCCCGTCAAGCCTGCTGCCTTTACATGCTCTGCCACCGCTTCCAGCAGCGCCTTGGGCTGGGCCAAGGTGATATCGGAGCAAATCACATTATCCGACTCCACGCGTTTTGCCAGCTCTTCTGCCGGCGCCAGCTTTTGCCTATACATCTTTTTGTACTGTTTCACTGCATCCACGTTATTCACATTCCTCTCATAAAAGTGCGCACAAGTGGGCGCTAAACTGATTTGATTATAACATATCCCCCCTATTGGCGCAACCCATGACCCAACCTTTTCCCATACAGAAAAAAGAGAAGCGCTGACGCGCTTCTCTTTTTCGTTCGTGCATAGTTTGGTAGAACGGTCCCTTTCCAAACAGATCCCGTACTTCTTAGAGCACTATTGCCCAGATCAGGAAGTAGATGGCGATCAGAACACCGACCACAATGGTCAACGGTACCAGATAACCCATGATGTCGCGGGCGCTCAGGCCGGCAACAGCCAGTGCGGGCAGCGCCCAGAAGGGCTGGATCAGGTTGGTCCAGCAGTCGCCCCAGGCAATTGCCATACCGGTCTGTGCAGCGGACAGACCCATCTCGGATGCCGCAGGCATCATGATGGGGCCCTGGACCGCCCACTGGCCGCCGCCGGAAGGAACGAAGAAGTTCACGATACCGGCAGACAGGAAGGTGAACAGCGGGAAGGTCACGTCGTTGGAAATGGATACGAAGATGTTGGACAGGACCTGCGCCAGGGAGTCCACACCCTCGGGATGGCCGGTCATCATGCCCATGATACCGGCATAGAAGGGGAACTGGAGGATGACGCCGGCTGCGCCGGAAGCGGCCGCACCGATGGCATCAATATAGCTGCGCAGGTTGCCATGGGCCAGGATGCCCAGGAACAGGAAGATAAAGTTGACGATGTTCAGCGTCAGGCCGGACAGCACGTCGCCGCCGGTGGCAACGATGTTGTAGAAATAGTAGATGATGTACACGAAGCCCATCAGCAACGTCAGACCCCAGATGATCTTGGACTGCTCGATGGCATCGGCGGGAACCTTCTTCTCCGGGATCTTGTGCTCCTCTTCCTTCAGCAGAGCGGGATCCACGGAAATGGTGTGCTCAGGATCGGGATGGGCCAGGATCATCATGAAGGCGCAGGCCAGGATGACCAGGGCGCACCACAGCAGAGTCAGCGGGAAGAAAATGGTCTCGCCGGTGGAAACCACGACGTTTTCGCCCAGCAGGGTGTAGCCCATGGAATAGGCAGCGCCGGGCGTGGTCAGCTGCAGCGGGATGGAGCCGGACAGGCCCGCATGCCACATACAAATGACAGAGTAAGCAGATGCGATCAGCACGCGGTAGTCGATGGTGGGAATGCGGCGGGCGACGGCACGGGCCAGCAGAACGCCGGCGATCAGGCCAAAGCCCCAGTTCAGCCACATGCAGATACCGGCCACGACAACGGTGACAAAAATGCCCTGCTTGGGCGTATGGGCCAGTCCTGCGATCTTGTTCAGCAGATTCGCGCAGATCGGCGCGTTAGCCAGAGCGGAACCCAGCACAACGATCAGGGCCATCTGCATGGCGAAGGCCAGCAGGTTCCAGAAGCCGCCGTTGCCCGCCCAATAGGTCAGAACCGTAATCGGGCCGACGCCCACGACCACCATCGTCGCCACGAAAACAACGAAGGTCAGGATGATTGCGAACAGGAATGCGTCCGGCATCCATCTTTCGA
>CANSLL010000216.1 GCA_947647695.1 uncultured Clostridia bacterium
CGAGTACCATAAATACTGCTGCTGCCGTTGCTGATACTGCTGATCGCCATAAAAATCCGCTCCCTTCAATGGCAAACGCGCCGTCTTTCTTTCGCCTGCCGGCGCAATTTGACAAAATAATATTTTTCTTGTTTTCCTCTATATTTTTCTATCGACATGTGCTATATTAAAATTAAGAGTTTTCCCTGAGTTTTTGTATGAGGGAGGGAATATTCCTTGACACAGATCATCACGGTCACCAATCAGAAAGGCGGCGTCGGGAAAACGACCACCGCCTCCGCTTTGATTTGCGGACTGCACCAGCGCGGCGCCCGCGTTTTGGGCGTGGACCTGGACCCCCAGGGCAACCTCGGCTTCGCGCTGGGGCTCGATATCGGCGAAACAGATACGATCTACGATGTGCTCAAGGGCACGCGCAGCATTGAAGAGGCCATCGTTCCCACGGAGTATGGCGATATCCTCTCTTCCGATATCATGCTTTCCGTCGCCGAGGTGGAATTCACCGCGCCGCGCCGGGAATTTATGCTGGACCAGCAGCTGGAGCGCGTGCGGGACCGGTACGATTTTATTGTGATCGACACACCTCCGGCGCTGAACATCCTGACTATCAACGCCTACGTCGCCTCCACGGCGCTGATCGTCCCCATGGAGGCGGAGATTTTAAGCCTTGTGGGCATCACCCAGCTCCAGGAGACGATCGAGAGCGTGCGCACCTCGTTTAATCCTCAGCTGAAGGTATTGGGCATTCTTCTGAATAAATTCAATCCGCGGCTGACCTTGTCCCAGGAGGTGCTGGAGTTGGCGGAAGCCGTGGCGGAGCAGATGGACAGCTGTGTTCTGACCCCCAAGATCCGCCGCGGCGTAGCCGTGGCCAAGGCCCCTGCCCATGGACAAAGCGTCCTGACCTATATGCCCAGTTCCAAGCCCGCCCAGGATTTGCAGCAGGTTGTGGCGCTGGTGGCAGGGCCGGACTTCCCCCTGCCGGAAAAGGGCTGAATGATGGCATTATTCTTGAAGGAGAGCTTATATGGCAACGAGTAAAAAATCCACCAGCAGCAAAACTGCCCATGTGATGAATCTTTTAAGTAAAAACCGCTCCGGCGCAGCGCCGACAGACACGGCGGAGGATACTCTGGCGGACAAGCCAACGGACACGCCGGAAGCCGGCGAAGGCGCCCCGGCGCCGTCAAAAGCCACGCCCGCCGCTGCGTCGCCGGTTTCCCAGATTATGAGTTCCATTGCGCCGGACACAGAAGTTTCCCTGCAAATCAAAGACGCGCTGGAAAATACGCTGGCGGACGCCCTTGATGCAGATGCCGGACCTGTGGTCTCTGAGCCGGAACCTGCACGGCCTGTAGCAGAACCCGAACCAGTGCAATCCGAATCTGAGCCGGTTGTTGATCCTGAATCGGTACAACCCGAACCGGAGCCAGTTGCTGAACTGGAACCAGTGCAACTCGAACCCGAGCCAGTTGCTGAACCGGAACCGGTACAACCCGAACCAGAGCCGGTTGCTGAACCTGAACCGGTGCAACCCGAACCGGAACCGGTTGCTGAACCTGAACCAGTGCAACCCGAACCAGAGCCGGTTGCTGAACCAGCACAACCCGAACCGGAGCCGGTTGCTGAACCTGAACCGGTACAACCCAAACCGGAAACAGCACAACCGGAACCCATACAGGCAAAGGCCGATCCATCCCAGGAAATCGTCCAGGTCAATGTGATCCAGTATTTAGTCGACGAATGCGTCGAAAAATATATGAAAATGTTCGGTCTGTGCACCTGTGAGCAGTGCCGCGAGGACGTCAAAGCACTGGCGCTGAACAATTTGATGCCCAAATACGTTGTGATGCCCCGCTATCAGATCTCCCCGCGGATGTCCATGTATGAAGGACGCCATCACAGCGAAGTCACAGCCCAGATTCTCCGTGCCTGCAAAACCGTTATGGACAATCCGCGCCATGACGCTGACGGAGAAAACTGACCGTTCCAGAAAAATAATCCATGCGCAAAAAAGAGGACGCGGCTTTCGCCGGGTCCTCTTCCTGTTTGCAAGTGCAATCCTTATTGCTCCGGTACCTCGCCGCCCTCGGCGTTGTCGGTAAAAGCAGTCTTTGTCAGCTGCTCCCACAGCGTATCCACATTCTCCATGCAGATAAAATAAATACTGGTCAGCAAACGATTGGGCACGCCCAATTCCTCCGCCAGGGACGTAATCGCCGGCCAATCCGCCGTCTCGTAGCTGAGCACCAGGTCGTAGAGCTTTCCGCAGCGTCCGGTATGATGGAGCAGCGCCTCTTTGATCTCGTCCACCACTGGGACCTCGTTGAGGATCTCCTCCATCGGCGCGTCGATCAAATAATTCAGCGTGGAAAACATACCCATCAGATACGCCTCCGACCGGGAGATCGGCATATCCGTCACATGATTCATCAGCTCGCTACAGAAATTCGCCCGAAGAAACGATTTTTTCAAAAACTCCTCCGAGGACGGATCAAAGGTGCTGTCCGCACTGCTGGCACTGAGGAGATAAATCCACTGCTTCAGCTGCTTGAGTCCCAACGTCATGATCGCCTGTTGGACGCTGGTGGCCCGGTGACGCAGGGCAAAATAAACCGAGTTCGCCATCTTCAGCAGCCCGTATGTCAGGCCGGCATCGGCAGCGATAAGCTGCTCGATCTCCTCCACATTAGGCTCTTCCCGGGTCACTGCCACCATCAAGCGGAAAAAGTTGCTCTGCAAATAGGCGCTGCCATGGGTCTTCGTCATCATGCGCTCCGCAACAAAGGAGCCTTCCATCATATCCGCTTTCATGGCAACCGCCCGCTGGTACAGCTCTTCACTGTTGACATTTGTCACAATGCACTTCTTGTTCATGCTGTGCGCAACCTCGACAGTGTTACGCATGGCCAGCTCCGGAGTCGTTTCAGCATTGATCTTGATATAATGGATGCTGTCCATCAGGCTGAGGTAACGCGGCGCAAATTGGAACTCGTTGACCGCAATCTTATACCCTTCCTTTGCGTACTGCTGCACAAAGTGCATTGTGACAAATGTCAACAGTGAAGA
>CANSLL010000217.1 GCA_947647695.1 uncultured Clostridia bacterium
TCCGTACAGAAAGTACCCGAGGGGTCCGGGGGCGAGAAGCCCCCGGGGGTACAGGGCAACACTAACATAGCATCATAGGTGCTCCCACAAACCGAGCGCAAAAACGAAAAAGGCCCGGTTCCGCGCCCGCGGAACAACAAAACAACACCCCGTGCAGGGCCTTTTTGTGAAAAATGCAGTAAAACCACCCACGAAAATTTTCACTTGCCCATGCGCATTTTTCCCGTCGATGTGTTATACTGAGAAAAACCCCTTCACCATGATGCCCCCACCGCGGGAAAAGGAAACAGATCATATGCCAAAAAAAATAGAACTCCACAGAAAAAGAAACACGGCCGCAGCGCCCCCCAGGCCGGAAAAGCAGGACGTCCCCCGCCTGTTCCCCGACAGCCGCACCGGCCTGACCGCCGAACAGGTACGCCAGCGCATGGACACCGGACAGCAGAATTTCGACAATACCCCCGCCACCCGGACGGAAAAACAAATCGTCCTGCGCAACATCTGCACCCTGTTCAACCTCGTCAACATCATTTTCTTTATCGCCATTCTGGCCGTCGGCTCCGTCAAGGACGCTCTGTTCATGGCCATCGTGGCCGCCAACACCGCCATCGGCATCATCCAGGAGATCCGCTCCAAACGCGCCGTCGATTCCCTCAGCTTCCTCACCGCCGCCAAGGCCAAGGCCGTCCGCGACGGCAAGACGGAGGAAATCCCCATCGAGGAGATCGTCCTGGACGACATTCTCATCCTCTCCGCCGGCGACCAAGTGCCTACAGACGCCGTGGTCGTCAGCGGCCTGTGCGAGGCCGACGAAAGCTTTTTGACCGGCGAGAGCGACGCCATCTCCAAAAACGTGGACGATATGGTCCTCGCGGGCAGTTTCATCGTCAGCGGCAGCGTCCGCGTCCGCGCCGAGCGCATCAGCGGCGACAATTACATCTCCCGCATCTCCTCCTCCGCCAAGACTGTGAAAAAACAGGTCAACTCCGAGATCATGCGCACCATGCAGGCCATCGTGGCCGTGATCTCCATCGCCCTGATCCCCATCTCCATCATCCTCTTCCGCAATCAGCTGGCCCTGGCCGACGCTACCATCCGCAGTGCCGTGCTCAACACCACCGCCGCCCTGATCGCTATGGTGCCCGAGGGCCTGATGCTGCTGACGTCCACCGTGCTGGCCGCGTCCGTGGTGCGCCTGTCCCGCCAGCACGTCATGGTCCAGGAGCTGTACTGCATCGAGACCCTTGCCAGAGTGGACGTGCTGTGCCTAGACAAGACCGGCACCATCACCGAGGGCACCATGACCTGCACCGAGGCCGTGCTCTGGGAGGACGACTACGCAGAAGACGTCCCCCGGGCCCTGGCGTCTCTGACGGCGGCCCTGGAGGACCGCAACGCCACCTTCGCCGCCATCGCCGCCAAATACAGCGACCCCAGCCCCTGGCGGGCGGAAAAAACCGCGCCCTTTTCCAGCCGCTCCAAATGGTCTGGCGCCACCTTCGCCGGACACGGCACCTACATCCTGGGCGCAGCGGAATTCGTCATGCCCGTCCGGGACGGGCGGCTCCAGGAAGCGCTGTACGAATACAGCCGGGACAACCGCGTCCTGCTGCTGGCCCACAGCGCCGAACCTCTGCCCGCAGAGGGACTGCCCGGACGCCTGTATCCCGTGGCCCTGATCCTGCTCCAGGACAACATCCGCAAGGCCGCCCCCGCCACGCTGCGCTATTTTAAGGAACAGGGCGTGACATGCAAGGTCATCTCCGGCGACAGCGTGGATACCGTCTCCGGCATCGCCTGCCGAGCGGGCGTGGAAAACTGGGACAAGGCCGTGGACATGTCCAAGGTCTCCAAAAAGGAGATCCCCGAAGCGGCGGAGAAATACACCGTCTTCGGCCGGGTGACACCGGAGCAGAAAAAGCTCCTGGTCAAGGCCCTGCAAAAACGGGGCCACACCGTGGCCATGACCGGTGACGGCGTCAACGACGTGATGGCCCTGAAGGAGGCCGACTGCGGCATCGCCATCGCCGGTGGCGCGGAGGCCGCCCGCAACGTGGCCCAGTTAGTGCTGCTCAAATCCAACTTTGAGGCGCTGCCTAAGGTGGTGGCCGAGGGACGGCGCGCCATCAACAACATCCAGCGCTCCGCGTCCCTGTTCCTCGTCAAGACCGTTTACGCCACCATCCTGTCCGTTGCGTTCCTGTTCATCACCGCGCCCTACCCCTTCGAGCCGATCCACCTGACCCTCATCGGCTTTACCACCACGGGCGTGCCCTCGGTCGTGCTGGGCCTCCAGCCCAACCACGAGCGCGTGCGGGGACGGTTTTTGAAAAACGTCCTCACCACCGCCGCTCCCTGCGGCATCACCATCGCCCTGGCGGTCCTGCTGGCGGTCCTGTGCGGCCAGGCCTTCGATCTGGCCCAGACCCAGGTGGAGGCCATGTGCGTCCTGTTCACCGGCGGCGCAATCCTCATTTTGCTCTACTACGTCTGCCACCCCTGGACGCCCGTGCGCGCCGTTTTGTTCGGCAGTATGACGTTCCTGTTCTTCCTGGGCTATTTCGGGTTCCGCGGCTTTTTCTCCATCGCTCCCTTCGCACCGTCCACGCTCCTGCTGCTGGTGCTCATCGGCGTCGGCTCCTGGGAGGTGTTCCGTATGCTCTGGCAGGTATTCCACGGCCAGCGCATCACCCTGGTGCCCCGTCCGGCGGCGGATTACGAGCAGCCCCCCCAGCGGCGCGGCGGCAAACGCACCCCCCGCCGCTGACAGTCCCCGCGCCCTACTACTTCCCATACTACTTTCCAAAGGAGGCCCGATCCTATGGATACCTGTTTTCGCTGCGGCAGTCCCGTGGACGGCAACGACCGCTTCTGCCGCGCCTGCGGCGCATCCCTTCTCCCCGCCCCGCCGGAGGAGGACGGCGACGCGCCGGACGTCTTCGTCCTGAAGCCCGGCACCGCCCGTCTGGCGGTGGAGGAGACGCCGGAGGCCGCCCCACCGCCGCCGGAGCAGCAGGCGGCCCTTATACCCGCCGCGCCCGCGCAGCCTGCGGACCCGCCGCCCG
>CANSLL010000218.1 GCA_947647695.1 uncultured Clostridia bacterium
GCAATTTGGCGGGGAAGTTTTTATAATGGAACTATATTTTGTGAAGAGCGCCGTGCTCCGGCGCTGAAAAGGAGTTTTAGTATGACGCCCATTGCTGAAGAAAGTTTGGCCTTCCATGCGCAAAAGCGCGGTAAGATCGAGGTCGTTTCCACCGTCCAGGTCAAAGATGCCCATGATCTGTCCGTTACCTACACGCCCGGCGTGGCCCAGCCGTGTCTGGAAATTCAAAAGGACATCGACAAATCCTATGAGCTGACGCGCCGGTGGAATATGGCCGCCGTGATCACCGACGGCACCGCGGTCCTGGGCCTGGGCGATATCGGCCCCGAGGCCGGTATGCCCGTCATGGAAGGGAAATGCGTGCTGTTTAAGGAGTTTGGCGGCGTGGATGCGTTCCCGCTTTGCATCAAGAGCAAGGATGTGGACGAGATTGTCCGCACAGTCTATCTTCTTTCGGGGAGCTTCGGCGCTGTGAATCTGGAGGATATTTCCGCGCCCCGCTGCTTTGAGATCGAAGCGCGCCTGAAGGAGCTCTGCGATATCCCCATCTTCCACGATGACCAGCACGGCACCGCCGTCATTGCCCTGGCGGGTATGGTCAACGCGCTGAAGGTGGTGGGCAAGGAGAAGGAAACGGTCAAGGTGGTCATCAACGGCGCCGGTGCGGCGGGGATGTCTGTCTGCCGCCTGCTGCTGCGGGCGGGCTTTGCCAACATTACCCTGTGCGATAAAAGCGGCATCATCTGTGAGGGCCACACCGAAGGGATGAATCCGTATATGGTGGAGATGGCCAAGGTCACGAACCGTGCCCATCAGACCGGTACGCTGGCGGACGCCCTGGTGGGAGCGGACGCATTCCTCGGCTTTTCCGCGCCGGGCATCGTGACGGCGGAGATGGTGCAGACCATGAACCGGGATGCAATCATCTTTGCCTGCGCCAATCCCACGCCGGAAATCTTCCCCGACGATGCCAAGCGGGGCGGCGCGCGGGTGATCTCCACAGGGCGCAGCGATTATCCCAACCAGATCAATAACGTGCTGGCGTTCCCCGGCATTTTCCGCGGCGCGCTGGACGTGCGGGCGTCCCAGATCAACGAGGAGATGAAGATCGCCGCGGCGGAAGCGCTGGCGTCCCTAGCGGGCGAGGCGCTGAACGAGGAGAACATCATCCCCAAGGCATTCGATCCCCGTGTCGGCCCGGCGGTGGCCAAAGCGGTGGCGGAGGCCGCCCGCAGGACAGGCGTTGCCAGGATCTAAGGAGGAAAAACAGACGCGCGCGCATTTGCCGGAGTTTTTATCACCAAATGAAACGGTTCACATAGAATGAAATTGAGACCGGAACATGGTCGAGAAATCATATCAGGAGGTTTCACTATGTGTAATCAGGGCAATAACTACTGGTGGATCATCATCGCGATCATCCTGCTCAGCTGCTGCGGCGGCGGGATCGGTAGCGGCAGCAATTGCGGCTGCGGCTGTGGCTGCGGCAACACCGGCAATACCGGCTGCGGCTGCTGAGACAACATACGATAAAAAACGCACGGCAAAGCCGTGCGTTTTTTTCGGCGATTTGCAAAAGACCGGGGCAGCAGCGCCGGAAGAGGTGCTCAGTGCGTTTGATAAGCCAGCCGCCCGGTTTGATACAGGTTTGCGCCGGTGGAGTCGATGGCGGTGATCAAAGGCAGGCGGTCCACCTGTAACCGTTTGACCGATTCACAGCCAAGATCTTCATAGCCGATGACCTCTGCCGCGGTGATATGCTTGGCGATCAGCGCGCCCGCGCCGCCTACGGCGGCGAAATAGACTGCGCCGTTGCGCACAATGGCGTCCACCACGCTGCTGCTGCGGTCGCCCTTGCCGATCATTGCGGCCAGGCCCAGGTCCAGCAGACGGGGGGCAAAGGTATCCATTCGTCCCGCAGTGGTGGGACCGCAGGAGCCGACAGCCATCCCCGGCTGGGCAGGGGTGGGGCCGGCGTAATAGATCACGGCGTCCCGCAGAGGATAGGGCAGAGGCGCGCCGCGGTTCAGGGCTTCAAAAATGCGTTTGTGGGCGGCGTCGCGGGAGGTGTAGATCGTGCCGGAGAGTAGGACCCGGTCGCCGGTGCGGAGCTGCGGCAGCGCGCTGCGCAGGTCCGCGGTGTGGATCTCGTAGGTCATGGCGGTCAGTCCTTTTTCTGAGCGCCGTCGCTCAAACGCGCGATCCCGTCGCTGATCTTTTCAAATACCGCGGGCAGATGGGTCATGTTCTCCTGGGCCTTTTGCAGGGATGTGGCGGCCTGCAGCGCCGCGGTCTTATAGCCTTCCATGATCTGCTCATACTGGCTTTGGCAGCTGGTCAGAAGGGCTTTTATCTGCTGGCGCGTCAGTACCATATGCTGGTCGGCCCGCTGGCGGATGACGTCGGCGTTGGCGTTGGCGTCGCTGATCGTTTTTTCCGCTTTGGCTGCCGCTGCTGCCTGGAGGGTTTTGGCTTCCTCTCTGGCTTTGTTCAACAGCGTTTCAGCTTCTGTTTTTGCTTTGCTGCGGATGGCGTCGGCCCGGTGGCGGGCGTCCAGCTCCACCTCGGCGATATTGTTTTTCAGCTGGTGGTATTCGTCGACCTCTGGCTGCAACGCGGCTGCGGTGGCGCGCAGAGACTGCAATTCCTCGGCGTCCCGGCGGTTTTGAGCCTGGGCACGCTCCAACGCTTCTTTCAGGCCCGCATTGACGCCGCTAACTTCCTTCAACTCGGACTGGGCGGCGTCGCGGGCGGCGGATGCGTCGTCCAACGCGGCCTGTAGCTGCTCGAGATCGCCGCGCATACGGTTGAGCTCTTCCTCCATCGCGTGGAGCTGTTCCTGATTGGCACGCAGCAGCTCGTCGCTCTCCCTGGAGGCCTTTTCGATATAATTCATCACGTCCTGGCGGTTGAAACCGCCGAAAAAGGAACCTTTGAAGGTATTGTTTTCCATAGACATCTCCGATTTCCGCCTGACGGGCCTTACCGTCCCGAAAAAGCAAGTAAATAGTTGTTTTTACTCTTTTATCATAGCATAAAAGCGGC
>CANSLL010000219.1 GCA_947647695.1 uncultured Clostridia bacterium
GCAATGCCACGATCACCGCTGCCACACGCCGTTGTATGACAGTCTATTTTTACTTTTTTTGCCCTACGAACACGCTCAAATCAGCAAACTATGAAAACTTCGCGATGTTGCCATCATTATAATAAATAAAAAAGATTTTTGCAATCCTCTTCTTGCTTTTTGTATACTCTGACAAAATCACGCTGTTGTTTTTGAGCTTTTCAGCAGCAAACCGGAAAACAAAGTTTCTCGTTTTCTCTTCCCCGATCAAGAGCGGTTCACGGCACAGCGGGATATGTGCCGCTGTGCTCCTCCCCTGCCGCGCCCGCCTGTAAAACAGACGCGGCAGGGGTATGATTCAGCAGGCGGGACGCAGCGCAGTCTCTGCCTGAACGTCGTGCTGCTCCCCCACGAAACAGCAAGACAACGGTCTGTATCAAACATCCGCACAGGTTTTTCGGAGCCGCCTCCGCTGCGTCCTTATGTTTGAAACGCGTGATGTACCTTAGAACTCCATTTCGCCATCGGGGGTCATGATCTTGACCTTCTCGGTGCGCCACTTGACCAGCATGCTGATCCACAGGAGCACGCCGATGCCGACATAAATGCCGAAGCAGATCCAGGAACCAACGCCCTGGCCGATGGTCGTACCAATCGCAATGGCGACGGCAATCACCACGGCAAGTACACGCATAAAGTTGCCGCCAGGCATCTTAAAGGTGGACTGCCAATGGGGATACTTCTTGCGGAGCAGGAAGTTGCCGATGGTGGTGATGGTGTAAGTCAGACCACAGCCGAACGCCATCAGGTTGAAGAAGTCCTTCATGAAGCTGGTGGTGTTCTGGGTGATCAGGAAGATGATGGAGATGCCCAGCAGGAACAGGTTGGGCAGGATGGGCTGCTGGAATCTGTTGACCTTCGCAAAAGCCTTGGGCAGGAAGTTGGCGCGGCCCATGGAGTACAGCAGACGGACCGTGGACAGCCAGAAGCCCAGCAGGCAGGTACCGATCGCGCAGAGGATGCCGAAGACACCATAGATCAAGGGCCAGACACCCCAGCCGAGGATGCGCTCCATCGCGCTGATGGTCAGGAAGTCATACTCGCCGTTGGCAGGGTCGCCGCCAATGAAGAGCATGTTCTGATAAGTATCGACGCCGGCGATGGCGAAGAACAGCAGGGAGTAGATCACGCCGCAGGTCACGACAGAACCCCAGATCGCCTTGGTGGAATCCTTGATGGGGAAGTCGCCTTCCTCGACCATCTGCGGCACGGTTTCAAATCCGAAATACGGCGTGATGATCAGTGCCAGACCGATGCACCATCCGCCGAACTGACCGTCGCCGAGAGTGGACTGGAAGAAGGGCGTGAAGTTGCTGAAGCTCCAGTGGCCGGAGAACAGCAGGAAGACAGAGGTCAGGATGCAGCCCAGGATCGCCAGGCCCAGCATCCAGGTCTGGATCGTACCGGCGATCTGGATATTGCACAGAGAGATACCGCAGTAAATGCACAGCACCACGATACCAACGATCGCGATCGTGCCGATATCCAGGTTGATGTGGAACACCTTATCGGAGAACCACTGCAGGATCGCCATAACGGCTGCGGGCGGCACAGCGACCCAGGCCATCATAATGAACCAGGACGAGAAGAAGCCGACATGCTTGTTGTACGCCACAGTGTTATAGATCAACTCCGCGCCTGCCTCTTTGAAGTGGGGCGCGATCTCGCAGTATACGAATGCAATGGGAAGCACCGCCAGGGTCATCAGGATAAACGCCAGGAACGTCGCGGGGCCACAGTAGGAATAAAATACCGTGTCCCAATAGGCAACGAACGTAAAAATGGCGCCGGTCGCAATCGCAAATACGGTAATCAGTTTTAAGCTCTTGTTCAAACCGCTTTGCTGCTGATTTTCTGCCATAAAACATTTCCTCCTTTTTTACTCTATATTCTTAAATATGCAAATAATGGGATCGAGCGCGCCCCGGCACGGGACAATACGCGGAGGAGGAGGGGGGTAACCACAGCGGAGCTTACCCGTGTGGTCCTTCCTTCACATTTGCACGCGCCGGAACGCGTTCTCACCCAATATTGCTTAAACGCCCATGCTGACCGTCTCGGGCAGCGTGCTGCCGCCGTCGATGACCACCTGGCTGCCGGTGAGGTAGCTGGCCTCGTCGCTGCCCAGGAATGCAGTCAGCTCGCCCACCTCAGTGGGGTTGGCCAGACGGCGCATGGGGATCGCCTTGGCCATTTCAGTGAATACGCTTTCGGGATCTTCGGGGCAGGACTCGAGGGCCATCTTCTCGGTCATGGGAGTGCGTGCATAACCCAGCTGCGTGCAGTTCACGCGGATGTTCCGGGCGGCATACTCCACAGCCAGGGCCTTGGTCAGGCCGACCAGGGCAGCCTTGGACATGGCATAGGAAGCCTCGCCGGGGTCAACCACGATGTCGCCGGTAACGGAGGAAGCGATGACGATCGCGCCGCCGCCCTGCTCCAGCATATAGGGGATGACCGCCTTGCAGGTGTTCCATGCGCCCTTGATGTTGACGTTGATGGTCAGATCCAGATCTTCCGCAGAGTGCTCCTCGAACGGGCTCAGACGGCAGACGCCGGCATTGCAGCAGGCGACGTCGATCCGGCCGAACTTTTCCTTGGCCTTTGCGGCCGCGTCCAGCAGCTGGTCGGCTTTGGACACGTCGGCCACTACGCCGATTGCTTCCACGCCGAACGCGTCATGGATCTTGGCGGCGGTCTCCTCCACAATGGGAGAAGCATCCACCAGGCAGAGCTTTGCGCCATACTTGGCATAGGTCTTTGCGATACCAGCGCCAATACCGGCGCCGGCGCCGGTAATCAGCGCAACTTTCCCGTTCAACTTTGACATAACATTGTACCTCCTGATTCTTTTTTATCCTTATTCATGACCGCACAGCAGTTCCCTGTGTGCGAAAGGATCTCACGCAGGCGTTATTCCTCGCCGCCCTTCTTTTTGCTGGTCCCCCCATCATCCAGAAAGCAGAGAAAAAGGAGCTGCCCCGGAAAGAGCTTCCA
>CANSLL010000220.1 GCA_947647695.1 uncultured Clostridia bacterium
AGCGCACATCAAAGCTCACGTCATCCAGGGCCTTGACGCCGGGGAAGGTCTTGGTAATATGGCGCAGCTGCAGCGCATAATTTTCACTCATGCCGCGATCCTCACTCCATTGTGAAAATGACCTTGTAAGCCTCCCGGCTTCGGATCATATCCACACCTTTTTGCGCGTCTTCGATGGGCAGCACGTGGCTATAGAACCACTTGGGATCGATCACACCGTCCCGGATCATGCTCAGTACCGCCTCGTGCTCGCGGTGCTCGTGATAGGGCCAGTTGAGGATCTGTACGGCGACATTGTTGGGGAGCGCCAGCAGGTCGATTGTGGAGTGACCCTGCTTGAGGACACCATACACGCCGACCCGTCCGCCGGGGACGAGGACCTTCGCGCCCTGCTGGATGATTTCCGGACTTCCCACAGCGTCGACAACGATGTCAAACTTCTGCCCGGCCAGCGCCTGCTCCATCTCCTCTGTGTGGGAGTTGATGGTCTGGTCGGCATGGGCCAGTTCACGAATGCGTGCCAGGCGCTCGTCATGATGGCCCACATTTACGACCGTTGCCGCGCCTAAATACTTCGCTATGCACGCCAAGCCCAGTGCCACCGCGCCGTCACCGAAGATCAGCAGGCGTGTTCCCTTTGTTACACCGAAGTTCTTCAGCGCGGAATAGTTCTCCTTCAGCGTCAGGATCATCACAGCGTCGGTGTCGGACATACCATTGGGAATGGGCTTCCCCAGATAGTCTTCTTCTGTCATGTTGGCCAGCAGTGGATGATTGGCGGCAACGCCATCTTCGATCATCGCGCGGATGTCGTGGGTGACGGCGTACCGGTTCATGCCGCCCCAGGTGATGTGATAACCGGGGGCATTGACAAAGCCTACAGGGCAGATGATCCGGTCACCGGCTTTCAGATTGCGCACCTTTTCGCCCACCGCCTCGATCACGCCTACGCCCTCGTGGCCGATGAGCGCGGGATATTCGACCTTCTGCTGTGCTACGCTGCCGTTGGAGATGATCTTCAGATCGGTGCTGCTGCACAGTCCGCAGGCCGTAACGCGGACCAGGCACTCATACGGGCCATAGTCCGGCTTCGGGACGTCGACCAGCTTTACGGTGCCATCGCCCATGGCGGCGACTGCCTTCATCATTTCCATCGTTGACTCCTTTCTGCGTTACGCTACTTCGTGCATAGTGCGCTCGATGATCTCACATTGCAATCTGTGGTCGAGATTGATAAAGTATTCGCAGTAGCCCGCGATGCGTACCACGAGGTCCCGGTGCTTTTCCGGGTGGGCCTGCGCATCCAGCAGATCCTGCGGGTTCTGGTAATTGATCTGCAGCTGAGGTCCCATCTCTTTGAGATAAACCCGCAGCAGCCGGATCACCGTCTGCGTGCCCTGTTTGTCCCTCACCAGAGAGGGGCTGATTTTGAAGTTCAGCGCGTGGGCTCCCGTGACGTCCTTGTGGGCAAGCTTCAGTGCAGAATTCAGCAATGCTGTGGAGCCCTCCCCATCCCGGCCCTGGGTAGGGCCGGCACAGTCGGAGATCGCTTCGCCGGCCAAGCGGCCGTTTGCCGTCGCGTCCAGACTTTCGCCCAGCGTGATATGCATATTGTAGCTGAACACGTTGTTGACAAAACGGGTCTTTGGCAGACGATTTTCGTTCTGCTTACGCACAGAGGCGGAGTATGTGTCAAAGATGGCGGCGGCGATCTGGTCCACATAATCATCGTCATTGCCATAGGCGGGGGCGCTGTTCATAAACTGCATCCGCTGAAGCTCAAAGCCGTTAAAATTCTTTTGCAGCATTTCCCAGAGCTCCTCCAGCGTATAGCGCTTTGTGTCAAAGACGAATTTCCGGATGACGGACAGGCTGTCGGCCACGGTGCCCAAGCCCTGCGCGGAGATCGAACAGGGGTCGCCGCAGTCGGAGCCGCCCTTGAAATAATCCGCGCCGTTTTCCAGGCATCCATCGATAAGCGAGGAAGCAAAGGGGTCGCAATTGAGGCTTCTCTGGGCGGCGATGGCGCGCCTGCCGTTCTCCGCGGACTGAGCGCACCGGTTCTCCACGGCCCCGAGGTATTCGCCCATCAGTTCATCAAAGCTCCCATAGGCGCGGTGCTCCGCCACGGCCGACTTGATGATATCGTTGAGCATTTTCGGCAGGAGCAGCAGGCCGCCTGTGGTCCAGTTGGAGTCCTTGCCCTGGATCATGATCTCCGTACAGCCCATGTTGTAGTAATCCCGCGCCCACTCCACCGGCATACCAAGGCTGGTCAGGTTGGGCACCCAGACCGCGTCGTTAAGGACCATCGGCTGCCCGCAGCCGGCCTTTACGGTGCGGGCAACCTCGTTGTAGAACCAGTCCGGCGTTTTGTCCGGATCGATGCGTGCCGACATGTTGGGATAGGGGAGCTTCAAAAGGGACATGGTTTCCAGGCATATCTTGGACAGATCGTTGCAGGCGTCAGAGCCGTCCGCCGTTTTGACACCACCCACAGACAGACTCTGGACCGTGCGCATTTTGGGCTCGTTCAGCTTGAGATACAGACTGCATATCAGCTCACGCACCCGCTCCAGCGTGATCGCGCCGGACTGGATGTCCCGTTGATAGAATGGCATCATGTATTGGTCGAACCGGCCGAGCGACAGCGCTGATCCTCCAAACAGATTTCCAATCAGCTGGAACATCCAGACAAGCTCGATGGCCTCCGTGAAGGTCTCGGGCTTCTCCCAGGAAACATGTTCCATTACGGCAGACATCTCCAGCAGCTCTGCTTTCCGTCCTTGATCTTCGGTTTTGGCGGCAGCATCGGCTGCCGCAGCGGCGTACCGGCGGATAAAGGCGGATACGCCCTCCATCGTGATCTTGCAGGAAGTGTAGAAATCCCGCTTTTCCTGCGTTTCCGCTGCAGCGAGATATCTCTCGATCTTATCGAGGATGCCGCCTATGCCTGTTTCGACCAGCATTTTATAGTTGAGGTTTGTGTGGTTGGCCGCGTTCCATCCGTTTTCACGCAGCAGGGCCATGGTCTCT
>CANSLL010000221.1 GCA_947647695.1 uncultured Clostridia bacterium
TTAGTCCGTGTGTGACAACAACGACAAAAAGCATGATGCTCAACGTATAAAGAAATATTTTCGGAAACAACTTCAATCGTTTCATTGCCGCACCTCATATTTATAGCCGATCCCCTTGACTGTCACAATGCAGTCAAGCCGCAGCTTCTTCCGCAGATTTTTGATGTAGGTGTCCACCGTCCGGTCGATAATTGGATAGTCCGCGCCCCACAACTCGTCCAAAATCTGCGAGCGGGTCAGCACCAGCCCTTTATGCTCCACCAGCAGCCGTAGCAAGTCGATTTCCTTGGGCATGATGTCGATCCGCCCGCTGCTGTCGCTGGCGGTATAGCCGGAAAAATCGACGGTCACATCGCCAAAGGTCATGATCTGCGGTGTGGGAGCCTGCCCGCTCCGGCGCAAAAGGGCAGTGATACGCTTTCCAAGCAGCACCATCGAAAAGGGCTTTGTCATGTAATCGTCTGCCTGCTCGTCGAAACTCCTGATCTGGGTATGCTCGTCCCCAATAGCTGTGAGCATTAAAATGGGCGCAGCACTGGTTTTTCGTATCTCACGCAGGACAGTCAGCCCGCTGACACTGGGTAGCATAATGTCCAGCACAACCAGGTCGACGCTGTTCTGCCGGAAAAGCCACAACGCCTCCTCGCCGTCATAGGCAGGAATGAGCGTGTGGCCTGTGGGCCGCAGATACTCACAAATTGCATCGTTGGTCTTGCGGTCATCCTCGACAATCAATAGTGTGGCCATAGGTACGCCTCCTTTTCGACCAGTATACAGCTTCAATGTGAAATATATATGAAATCAAAAATTTTTTAAGTTTCATACACGTTCCACATTGAAATGCTATTCTTTCCTCACATTCACCAGAATGACAAAAAAGATTGGAGGCACAACATGAGCATTACCAAAAGGGCGTTCCTATACGTCACACGCAAGCGGGGGAAGACCGTCCTCCTGTTCGCCATCCTGCTGATCATGGCGACTTTCGTCCTCACCGGCCTTTCCATCTGGAAAGCGTCTGAGGCCGCGCAGCTTGACCTGCGGCAGAGCTTAGGCGGTAAATTTGACATTTTCGTTGACTGGAACAACAGCCCCTATGTGGTCAAAGAAACCGTCCAGGATAACGAAATCGACGAGGAAACCGGCAAGACATCCAATAGCTTCCTTATGTACTCAACCGTGCAGTTTACGCCGGAGGACATCGCCGCGATCAAGGCCGTACCGGGCGTCAAATATTGCAGTGCGCGGCTGGATGACCTTGTCCCATTCGAGGAACTCTCCCTGTTCCCCGGAACCGTGCCCAGCGCGGAGGAATACCGCCAGCGCACAAAGATGATGGGCGTTTGCAGCTCGGCAGATGATGAGCTTTTTACCTCTGGGACACTGACGCTGACAGAGGGCCAGCACATCTCCACCGGCGACCAAAATGTGGCAATTATCAGCCATGATTTGGCCGAAAAAAGCGGGTTGAAAATCGGTGATACCCTCACCACGCACAGCTACAATCGAGAGGACAAGAAGTTCACTGGGAAAGAAATTCGTGTGAAAATTATCGGCCTGTATACGCCGAATGTAGTCGAGCAATTCGGGGAGGCTGTCACCGCCTACGACAAAATCCAGAACCGGGTTTTTGTGGATTTGCAGACGGCGGTCAGCGTGGATGGCGGCGATATCAACTACGGATTTTCCGCGATCAACGTCACCATAGACGACCCGCAGAATATGGAGCAAATTATCTCCGCCGTGAGAGCCATGCCGGATATTGACTGGACGGCGTTCACCGTCAATGTTGACAACGAAACCTACGAAAACGCCGCCGCACCGCTGGCTGCGCTGAATGAACTGGTCATGACTTTACTGCTCGTAATAATCGCGGTCAGCGCAATCATTTTGGCCTTGCTCCTGACCCTCTGGACAAAAACGCGCATCCATGAGATCGGCGTGTTCCTGTCCGTGGGTATCAAAAAATCAGCCATCATCGGGCAGTATTTGATAGAAATTTTGCTGATCGCCGTCCTTGCTTTCGGTCTCTCCTACTTCACCAGCAACGCCATAGCGGGGCAAATCGGCAACCGCCTGCTGGAGCAGAGCGCGCAAGCCGGGCCGGAGGTCGACGGAGAAATTGTTGCCGCCGCAAACTCCATTGAAGTCGGCGCGGACACTCTGATAGAAAAGCCGCTGCCCACAGAAAATGGGATAAAAGTTTCAGTCGGATTGGGCAACCTCGCGCTGCTCTACCTGATTGGGATTGTTATCATCATCGCAGCGGTCAGCACGGCATCTATCACCGTCATGCGGCTAAAGCCGCGAGAGATCCTATCAAAAATGAGTTAAAGGAGGAACCATCATGTCAAAGTTAGAATTGCAAAACGTCTCCTACTCCTACGAGCAAGCCAAGCCGGTCTTGTCCGATATCAGCGGGGAGCTGGAGACCGGGAAAATGTACGCTATCCTCGGCCCATCCGGGTCGGGAAAGACCACGTTGCTCTCTCTACTGGGTGGGCTGGATATACCAACCCAGGGCACCGTCCTGTTCGATGGAGAGGACATCATGGTAAAGGGGTTGGAGCACCATCGCAGGAACCACATTTCACTGATTTTCCAGAGCTATAACCTAATCGACTACATGACGCCTCTGGAAAATGTGCAGCTCACCGCCAAGCTGGACGCTGACCCCATTTTAGAGCGCCTGGGGCTGACGCGGGAAGAGAGCACCCGGAATGTGCTGAAACTGTCCGGCGGTCAGCAGCAGCGGGTGGCGATCGCCAGAGCGCTGGCCTCCGATGCGCCGATCATCCTGGCGGACGAGCCTACCGGGAATCTGGACGCAGATACCGCCGGAGAGATCACGGCGATTTTGAAGGAGAGCGCTCACACTCTTGGGAAGTGTGTGGTAGTCGTGACCCATGACCGGGATGTGGCAAAGCAAGCGGATATCGTGTTGGAAATCAAGCGCGGACATTTGAAAGTGAGGAAGATATCATGAAGAAATTAGCAATCATTGTTGTAAGT
>CANSLL010000222.1 GCA_947647695.1 uncultured Clostridia bacterium
TAACTTTATTGCCTGTCCTTTGGGGGACACTTGATCACCTCCATTTTTGTATCCACAATTATATTATATATTTGTGGATACATTTGTCAAGAGGATTTTTGAAAATTTCTCAAAAAACAATTAGTTCTTTTCCGTCAGTCTGATATGAACTTGTCAAGGTGCACCAGCTTTCGCTTTGCGCCGCCCATAATCCCGTTATGAACGCCGCAAAGCGGACCGGTTTTCTCTCGGTCTGCTTTTTTTCAAAGGTCCTCCGGCCTGCCCCAAAGTTCCAGCAGATACCGCTGCTGCTCCGGCGTGGCATTGTAATAATCCTCCCACATATCGTCCCGCCACTGTACCCGCTGCCGCCGCGGCCCGTCTTCCGCTTTCGGAGCGGACAGCATATCCTGGTCCGACGCAAACAGCGCGATCGCCTGGGCCATGACCAGGTCGTCGTGCTCTCCCTCGATCGCCTCCGGCCGGCGCTTTTCGTTGTACGCAAAGGTCAGTTCCTCCCGCAGCGTGTCGATATCCCGCTCCAGGTCCGGCCGCCCCTCGTGCTTGTCCATAAATTCATGCAGCCGCGCCAGGATCACAGGCCGGGTGCTGCCGTCGGTGCGGAAACCGAAACTCTGCACCGTTTTGTGCGTATAGGTGTCCATGCGTTCCCGCACATAAAAACGGGAATACCCCAGGCGCTCCAGTTCCCGCTGGGGATAGGTGGAGAAATTGCACTCAATCGCCAGGCACGCGTCGTTATAATAGGCCCCCAGGCAGAAGATTTGCCGGGTAAACAGCGTCTCGTCGTGCCGGCAGTGATACGTCGCCATTTTTTCCTTTGTCACGCTGTCGATCACCTGGGCCGCGAACCAGTCGCTGCCCTCCCCCGCCGTATCGCCGCCGATGGTGTACCGCCGCCCGGCCTCCGGCGGGCGGTAAATGCGGATAAACCCGCCCGCGTCCTCCTGCCACCTGATCCCGGTCAGATGCAGTCCGTCGTATTCATATCCAAAGCTGCCCTGCCGGGGCGGTTCTTCCGCCTGCTCCTTTTCCCGGTCCGCGATGAGCGCGTCCAGCAAAAGCTGGTCGAAGAAAGGACTGCCCGAAAGCAAAAACGCTTCATCGGGCGTAGACGGGTACTCTTGCCGGAAGGTCTCCAGGTCCCCGGCGCAGTTTGCCTTGATGCACCACCTGCGCCACGCCAACTGCTGCGCCGTCAGCCCATGGCGCTGCTGTAATTCCTGCTCCTCCGCCGTCCATTCCGCGCCCGGCTCCGGCTCCATGGCGTACTCCGGGTTGTCGAACCACGCAAAGAATACCGGCACATAGCCGTTCTCGCCGTTTACTGCGTCGTACCAGAGCTTGCGGAAGTAGTTGTACCCCCTGGCGGTGCTCTCGATAATGACGCAGGTCTCCGCCTTGTTGGGCACGGACTGCACCAGGCCCTGCAAAATCTCCTGTACGTTCCCGCTCCAAAAAGCAAGCTCGCTGCAATGGAGGTTATCCGTCGTATCGCTTCGGCCGATGCCCTCCTTCGCCGTCATACAGCGGATATACCCGTCCAGTCCGGGGCTGGCGGCCTTCTCTTTCGGATCCCTGCTCGGATTGGCAAAGATCAGTTCCCTTGCGTTACTGGCCGCGCGCATGGGCTTGATGGCCGCCGGCAGTTTGTTGAAAAACAGGTTGTTCATGCGCAGTAGGTTCCGCGTTGCGTCGTCCCGGTGGGCGACGATGATCGTATGTACATTCCGCCGCGTCACGTTCCAATAGAAAAAGAGCGCTTCCGTGAAAGTGGAAAAGCCCATCTGCCGCGCTTTCAGAATGATAATGCGCACGGGCCGCCCCGCCGCCTGTTCCTGCTCAATCACCTCATACAGCCGCCTTTGCGGCTGGTTCGGCCGGAGCGGTACGATTTGTTTCTCCTTATTTCGTATCCTGATAAACGCCGGCAGATACTCCATCGGGTCCGCCAGCGCCGCCAGCAGCCTTTTTTCCGCCGTGCTGACGCGCGCCTTCCCCTTGCGCATATCTTCCCGCGGCGCAGTTTTCCCCTTCTTCTTCATTTGGAAACCGCCCTGATCCGTGCATTCTCCATGACCCAGGAAGCGGGCATCCCCCAGATGGCGCTTGCCTGTTCCGCCGCTTCCTTTTTGATCAGGGCAGCGACCTCCGCCCGCCGCCCGTCCGGCAGCTTTACCTCCCAGAAATTCAGCACGCCCTCCAGCGCGACGATTTTTTTATGCTTCATCCTCTATGCCCTCCTCCAGTTCCATCTGTTCTTCTTCCTCCGGCCTTTGCGCCACGCCGCACAGCGCCACGCGCTCCAGCGCGATCAGCATATCGCGCATCCGGCGGCCGCGTTCTGTTGCAAACTCCGTATGTTTCGTCACGCAGACGCCGCAGGCGCTTTTCCCTTCTTCACTTTTGCTGCACAGCCCGCGGGCCAAATCAACGCACACGCCTTTCTGCCCCGTGCAAAGCAGCCACCTGGCCGGGACCGCCGCGCAGGTGCCGCTCTCCTCGTTTTGGTAAACCACCAGGTCCCCAAAGCTGACGTCCGTTTCCAGCATCCGCATTTCCTCCTGGGGCACCCATGCGCCGCACAGCTGTAGCGCCGTGACCATATCCATGCGCTGCGCGCCGTCGGGCCGCGCCTCCCAGCATTCGCCCACTGCGGGCAGAAAGTCCAGGTGCTCCACCATTTTCGCCTTGACTTTCGCCGTCACCTTGTCCCAATTCAGGCCAAAGCGCCAGCAACCCTCCCATACCAGTTCAATGCCCCGCTCCCTGGTCACGATCAGATACCCGCCGGATTTATACGCCCGGTCCATCTGCCGCAGCAGTCCTTTTTCCTCGATCATTTTCTCTTGCTCCTTTTCGTAAAATACGCAAACAGCTTTTCCAGCCAGCGGCCCACCAGCGTGCACGGACCGCTCCCGCAGCGCGCCAGCAGCGCCCGCAGCAGCGGCCCCATGGCCTGCCCGCCGTCCAGCCTCCGCCGACGGCCACAGAGGCCCGTCAGCCCC
>CANSLL010000223.1 GCA_947647695.1 uncultured Clostridia bacterium
GACAGGGCGGTGATGTACAGCTCGGGATCGCCTCCGTCCACCGATTCATAGAGATTGCGCACCCGTTCAAAATAGTTGTTGCGGAATGCGTCGCCTGTGCGGATGACGAAGCTGCCGTCTTTGCGGATGATAAAGGAATAGACGTGGTCGCTGTTTTCGTCCAGGGAGAGGGTGCTGGAGATATACGAGACAGGAAGGGTGGCGACCAGGGCGATGCAGGGGTTCTCGCCGGCGGAATCGTGGGCGATGGGGATCGCCAGCAGGACCACGCGGTAACCGTTTGCATCCTGGCCGATGGCAACTTTTTTTTCGTTGTTTGTCAGGGAGCGGAGGAACGGGTCCGGGTCCGCCACATACAACGGCGCGCCATAAAGCATTTCAAAGCTCCCGTCTTCGTGAAAGAAAGCCAGATGGGTGAACTCCCGTGCTTTGGCGTTGTTTTTGAGGGCTTCCATCTGGACGGGATCGCCGTGGATGGATTTTGGCAGGGTCGTGTTGACCAGGGTTTCCAGCTGTTCCAAACGCAAGCCGATGACCGTATCGAAATGCATGGAGATCTGCTCGCTCAGGCCTGCCATATACATCTGGCCTACTTCACGGATGGTATCGGCGCTCTTGCGGTTCATATAAACCGTCAGGACAGAAAAAATGACGACGCAGAGCACAACGATCAGGATCAGGCTGACCGTCAGGAAACGGGTGGGAGCGACAGATTGTTTCTTCATCCCGCATTGGCCTCCTGGAAGGCGCGGATCGCGGCGATGGTCTCCTGATAATCCTTCTGCACCTGTTCGGCCAGACCGTCAGCCTCCGGGGTATAACCGTTGCGCAGGGCTTCGCTGAGCTGGCTGCTGGAGTCCAGCAGCTTTGTCAAACTCAGATTCTGACAGACGCCCTTGATGGTGTGAGCGGCACGGAAGGCCTCGCTGTAATTTTTTTCTGCAAAGGAGCTGCACAGCAGCGCATAGCTGCCGTCGTCCGCAAATTTCAAAATAAACTTTTGGACGAGTCGTTCGCTGCGCAGGCGGCCCAGCACGTCCTCGTAGTCGCCGCCGATAGCGGCATAGCATTCCTGCAATGTCATAAATCCGTTCTCCTTTCTGTGATTGCGTCAGTTTTCAATGATTTCTTCGTCGGTTTTTTCGCTGCTGTCGATGGGCGTGATGGTAGAAAGTGTATCGTGCATGGATTCGTCGTAGAAACAGTATTGCCCGCGGCCGGAACGTTTCACGGTATACAGCGCCTGATCTGCCGCATGGAACAAAAGCTCGTAATCCTTCCCTACGGTAGTCGTGCGCGCGATACCCATGCTGATGGAGATGGTGAAATTCTCGAACGATCCGCACAGAGAACGGAAGATGCGCGCGATGACCGGCTCAAGGGAATCCTTATACTCCAGGAAGATCAGAAACTCGTCTCCGCCGACGCGGGCGGCAATGTCGCCGCTGCGGATGCTCAGACGCAGATTTTCGGCCACATGATTCAAAACCCGGTCGCCGAACATGTGACCGTAGGTGTCGTTGGCAGATTTGAAGTGGTCCAAATCAAAAATGACCAGGGCAAACCGGGCGGCGGGCCGGCTCTCGATGCGTTCCAAAATACGTTTTTTGGCGTAGGCCCGGTTCAGCAGGCCTGTTAGAGCGTCGTGGGACGCCATGCGCTCCAGCGCATACATCTTCATCCGGGAGTCGTGGATGTCAATGGACTTGCCGATGGAACCGGTATAACGGGGCGGCTCCTCGGCAGACCAGATGGCTCTTGCGGTGATGCGGAACCAGCGGGGCTCGTCGTCCACGTTCAGCTGGCAGTCAAAGGTGGTGACAGGCTGTTCCGGCGAGGTGCTGCGCAAAATATTGGAAAGATTCTGCATCTCGGACGGGTCGATCAGGGAGAGAACCTTTTCGTTGTGGAACGGGTCCATGATGATCTCATCCAGGCCGAGACGCTCCGCGCCCCAGGCGGACAGCGTGACCACCGAGGGGGAGATGGTATATTCAAATTGGATTTCCTGGGTCATAGCGGCGAAGAAACTGTATTTCATCCGCTCGTGCTCTAACAGCTGGAGGGTACGCTCCGAAGGGGTCAGTTCTTCGTGGCGGTGGATCTCATAGGAGATGTTCCGCAGCTCCCGCTCGTTTTGGCGGGCGGAGATATCAGAACTCATGGTTTCCTTGATGACGCCGGCGGTTTCGGACAAGCATTCCATCAGCAGCGGATTGAACGTGCCGCACCGCCCGGCCAGGATCATCTCGATGGCCTCCTCGTGGGGGAGCGCGTCTTTGTAAACGCGCTTGCTGGTCAGGGCGTCGTAAACGTCGGCCAGGGCGACGATTTGGGCGGAGATGGGAATGTCGTCGCCCTTGAGGCCGTCGGGATAGCCGCGGCCGTCATACCGTTCGTGATGCCAGCGGCAGATCTCGTAGGCGATCTTGACCAGGGGCTCGTCCTGATGGATGGGCAGGTCTTTGAGCAGCTCGGCGCCGATGGAGGAGTGGGTTTTCATAATGGCGAACTCCTCGTCGGTCAGCCGGCCGGGCTTGTTCAGGATCGCTTCATCAATGGCGATCTTGCCGATGTCGTGCAGGGCGGAGGCTGTGCCGATCATGGAGATATCCATGGGGGAGAGGGAGTACTTGTCTGTTTTCTGGACGAGGTACTCCAGAAGCAGCTCCGTCAGGGTGCGGACGTTGAGCACATGCAGGCCGCTTTCGCCGTTGCGGAATTCCACAATGTGACTGAGGATATCGATCATCAGGTTGCTGCTTTTTTCTTTTTCGTAAATCTGCTCGGCAACCAGGTTCGCCAGCTTTTTCTGCTTTGCATAGAGCAGGATTGTATTGACGACGCGGCGGTAGACGATCAATGCGTCGAAAGGGAGGGTGATAAAATCCGTCACGCCCAATTCATAAGCCCGCTCCATATGGGACGGCGCGTTTTCTGCGGAGATCATAATCACAGGGACGTCTTTGATCCACTGGTTTTGATTCATCACATCCAGCACGCC
>CANSLL010000224.1 GCA_947647695.1 uncultured Clostridia bacterium
AAATCACACAATCCGAACTTGCCAAGCAATTAGGAATTACCCGCTCCAGCGTAAACGCGTGGGAAATGGGGATCTCTGTTCCTTCCACGCAGTATATCGTCGAATTATCCGGGATCTTCAAAATATCCACTGACTATCTTTTAGGCGTAGAGTCCTCTGCAACCATCAGTATCACAGGATTGACCGAACGGGATATCCAGCTTGTCCATGATCTTATCGCACATTTACAAGAGAAAAATATCGAAAATCCCGCTCTGCTATAAAAACAAAATGCTTCCGGTTCATTGAACATCTCTGCTCAACGAACCGGAAGCATTTATCTTTTTGGTTTATTTTTGTCAGTCACAGCTCCCGGAACACAAACCCGACCTTTTCCTCGCCCTGGACCACGCGCACCACATCCACGTCCGCGCGCAGCTTCATGCCCGTGTGCGCCTCGCCCTTCAGGCCCAGCTGCCCCGTCACCCGCACGCCGTTTGCAAACTCCACGATGCCGAAATCAAGATACGCCTTGTCGATCCCCTCGGGCAGGTTGTGCACCCGGGTGTACGTCAGCAGCGTCACCTCCCCGGCCAGCGGCTCGGGCGTCCAGTCCCGGCCGCCGCAGACGTCGCAGACGAGGCGTTTCGGGTGGGTCAATTTCCCGCACGTTCTACAGCGGTACGCCATCAATTCCATTGCCGCCCCTCCTTAAAAATCCTTCGCCAGCACCGTGGCGACCACGTTATTGCCAAATCCGCCGAAATTCACGGTCAGGCCCGCCTTCGCGCCGGGGACCTGCCGCCCCTCCGCCTCGCCGCGGAGCTGGCGCACGATCTCGATGATCTGGGACACGCCCGTGGCCCCCAGGGGGTGCCCCTTGGCCTTCAAGCCGCCGGAGGTATTGATGGGGATCTTCCCGCCCAAAGCGGTGTCGCCCCGGCGCACGGCCAGGTGTCCCTCGCCCCGCGGGAAGAAGCCCACTTCTTCGCTCTCCACGATCTCCAAGATCTGAAAGGCGTCGTGCAGCTCCGCCACGTCCATATCACCGGGCGTCATATGCGCCATCGCATACGCCCGTTGAGCCGCAAGGCGCACGGCCAGCAGGTCCGTGGGCACGGCGCGGTTGGCCACCACATGGGTATCCGTCGCCTGACCGATGCCCGCGATACGCACGGGCGCTTTGGCAAAACGGTCCACCTTGTCCATGGCGCACAGGAGCACCGCCGCCGCGCCGTCGGACATGGGGCAGATATCGTACCGGCGCAGCGGGTCCGCCACCAGGGGGTTCTTTTTGTCCCGCTCCGCCCCTTCCGTCAGCTCCGCCAGCGTGACGGGCTTATGGAGCTGGGCGCAGGGATTGTGCATGGCGTTGGCGTGGTTCTTCACCGCCACCCGGGCCAGGTCCTCCATGGTCACGCCGTAGCGGTCCATGATGAGGCGGGTGAACATGGCAGCAAAGGAGGTCAGCGTCAGGCCGTAGGCGTACTCCGCCTCGGGGTGGAGCATGGTCGCCACGAAATCCGTCGCCGCCGCGCCGCCGCGTCCGTTCATCTTCTCGCCGCCCACGACTAAGACGCAGTCGCACATCCCGCTGGCGATGGCCATATAGCCCAGCTTGACGGCGCTGGCACCGCTGGCGGGTCCGTTTTCCACGCACTCAGCCATGGCTGGACGCAGATGCAGCCCATCCACCAGCGCGCTGGCGCTGGCGCTGACCCGGTTGACCATCCCGCCGCCCATGGACGCCACAAACACCTGATCGATGCCCGCCTCCGGTCCTGGGGCGACGCCGGCGTCGTCGAGGCACAGCAGCGCCGCCTCGCCCAAAAGGGACAGAAAATCATGATCGGTCTTGCCGAATTTCGTATGACCGATGCCCACGATGCCAACCTGCCGCATACTGCCGTCCCTCCTTTCACACGCCCAAGGCGCAGGCTGTCTCCTCCAGGGACGCCGCGTCCTCCACATGGAGCAACCGCGCCTCCGGCGCGATCTCCGCGACGAATTTGGAGTACATCGTCTTCGGTCCCAGCTCCACAAAGGTGTCGATCCCGTCCCGGAGCATATTGCGGATGATCTGCTCGCACTGGACGGCCACGCACAGCTGGAGCACCATCTTTTCCTGGATCTTTTTTACGTCCCGCTCCTTTTCGCCGTCGGTATTCATATAAAAATCCACCTGGGGCGCGGAGAGCGCCACCTGGGAAAAAGCATCGTTCAGCGGCCCCTGGGCCGGTTCCATCAGGGCGCAGTGGGAGGGGATGCTCACGGGGATGACGGCGTTTTTCATGCCCTCGGCGTCCAGGCGCGCCTGGAACGCCCGCGTCGCCGCGATCTCCCCGGCAAAAATCAGACGGGAGGGGGCGTTGCGGTTGGATACGGCGATGTAGCCGTCGATCTCCCGGCTGATGGCGATGACCTTTTGGGCGTCCGGGTCCATGACGGCCACCATCGCGCCCTGGCCCGCGGGCACGGCATCCTGCATGGCTTTGGCGCGCACCTTGAGGATGCCCAGCACATCCGCAAAGCTCAGTACCCCCGCCGCCGCCAGCGCGCCGTACTCACCCAAAGAGAAGCCCGCCATGGCGTCTGCCGCCGCGCCCCGCTCCGTCAGGGCCGCGTAGGCCGCGTATTCGGTGGTGAGGATGCACGGCTGGGTGTTTTCCGTCAGGTTCAGCGCCTCCTCCGGGCCGTTAAAACAGATGCCGCTGATCTCCCGGCCCAGGAGCGCGTCCGCCTCGTCGAACAGCGCCCGGCACACCGGGACGTTGTCATACAGACTCCTGCCCATCCCCACATACTGGGACGATTGCCCGGTGAACAAAAACGCTGTCTTTCCCATATCCTTTTTTCTCCTTTATAATCCATTTTGCTTTTTACATTGGATTTTATAATACCACACTTTTTCCATTCCTGTCCACCCGTACACCCATATTTATCCTGCCCCAAAATCCATTCTGCACTGAAATGAATTATTTTAATCTTTCC
>CANSLL010000225.1 GCA_947647695.1 uncultured Clostridia bacterium
AGCGCCACCTTGCCAAGGTGGAGGTAGCGAGTTCGAGCCTCGTCGCCCGCTCCATCTAAAAGGACCTCAGCTTTTCAGCTTAGGTCCTTTTTTGTTCCGCGCGTGCGGAACCACAGTTTCTTCCGGCGGCGGTTGCGTCTGGAGGAAAAATCGATTACAATAATGCTAACGTGGAGTCCTGCTCCGTGTCGCGCCCCGTTTTCAAAATGGGGCAGTGGAAACGAGGTGCTGTAAATATGTATGATGTCATCGCTTTGGGTGAGCTGCTGGTCGACTTTACTGGCAGTGGGGAAAGCGTTCAGGGAAACCCGCTCTTTGAAGCAAATCCCGGCGGCGCGCCCTGCAACGTTTTGGCGATGCTGGCCCGGCTGGGCCGCACCACCGCTTTCGTGGGCAAGGTGGGTAACGACTTGTTTGGCCGCCTCCTGGACGGCGCTTTACAGGAGGCCCGGATCGGCGACGCGGGTCTGGTACTGGACGCGTCCGCTCACACGACCCTGGCCTTTGTCCGCAACGCCCTCGACGGGGAACGGGAATTCAGCTTTTACCGCGATCCCGGCGCGGATGAATTGCTCCGGGCCGAAGAGCTGCCTCGTCCTGTGCTGGAAAACACCCGTATCTTCCATTTCGGATCCCTGTCCCTGACCCGGGAGCCGGTGCGCGCCGCTACCCGTACTGCCGTGGACATCGCCCGCGCCGCCGGGGCGATTGTCAGCTTTGATCCCAATCTGCGCCCGGCCCTGTGGGCGGACCCGGCAAAGGCGCGGGAGCAGATGCTGTGGGGCTGCGGCGTATGTGACATCCTTAAGGTGGCGGAGGAGGAACTGGCGTTTCTCACCGGCTGTGAGGATGTTTTTGAGGGCGCGGGAGCATTGCGCCGGGATTTCCCGAAAATCAAGCTGCTGCTGATCACCCAGGGCAAAGACGGGAGCACCGCCCTCTGGCAGGACCTGACCGTATCCCGTCCCACTTATCTGCAAATCAAAGCGGTGGATACCACCGGCGCGGGCGACACCTTCTGCGGCGCGTGCCTGCACCATGTGCTGCAATACGGCCTGGATGGGTTCGACGGGGAGAGGTTAGCGGAAATGCTCTCCTTTGCCAACGCGGCAGCCAGCCTGATCACGGCAAAAAAGGGCGCGCTGCGCAGTATGCCGGAACCGGAGGCCATCTGGCGCTTGCTGGCAGAGGGACCGCAGGCGGGCGCGGCGGGGTAACGGCGCTTCCTTATTCCTCCGTCGGGATACCGTCCCAGACAAAGCTGTCCGCCATGGCCTGGGCCGCGTCATAGACGCTGTCCGATCCGGTATAGTCTGTTAAATGGATCAGGCAATAGCGGTAGTCGTCCACGATGTAATACTGCTTTGTGACGGCGCTGCTTTCGGTGATGGTGAAGATGTAGACCACATAGCCTTGTTCGGTGTAGGTTCCATCTCCGGTCAGCTCGGCGTCCACGCCCTGGATCTGCATCAGGAGCTGGCGAAGGATCGCGTCCCGGAAATCCTCATGCTCCCCGGCGCTGTAACGGTTTGTGCCGGTGTTAATGGAGATGTTGTCGGGCTGGGCGTCGTCCTCATGGCCTTCTTGCACATAAAAGAGCTTTTCCTCTGTGGAGTAGGCCTCTGCCTTGACCCAACCGTCCGGTACGGTGAAGCAGTCGGCCAGTTGTACGGCGTCCTGCTGCTCCTGCTGTGAAAGCGTGCTCCCATCATCCGTGCTCCCGCTGCCGCAGCCGGTTAGGAACAGAAACGCGGTCAATAAAAAGATCAGTTGTTTTTTCATTGTGCTGCCTCCTGCCGCCCGCATCGGGCGCGGGCCGGTTTTTGGAAAAGTATATCATCCGGCGTATGCTTTTTCAAGCCATTTCCTTTTTTCAGACTACACCCGCGCCCCAGAGAGCACTCTGCCGTCCGTTGTGGAAACAGGACTTGACAAAACGGTGCTCCATCTTCGATCCTGAACGGGCCGCAAATATAGAAAACCATATGGGATGGGAGGAACCTTAGATGAAGGTAACAGTGTCTGTTTTGATGCAGCAGCCGTACATGAAAAATGTACAGGTTTTAGCGGGAGAGCGGAGTCTTTCCAATCAGGTGGACTGCGTATCGGTTTTGGAGGACGTGGAAGCGGGCGCGGGGACCGTTAAAAATACATTGCTGCTGACAAACGGCCTTTTCTTTTCCCTGTATGGCCCGGAGCGCCTGACAAAGGCCGCGGCAACCTACGCGCGGATCAAAACGGCGGCAATTTGTTTGAAAATGGACCGCAAGGAGGTACATGACACATTTTTGCAGGCAGCCAACCGCTACAGCCTGCCTGTTCTGCTGCTGCCCCAAGATGCGATCCTGTCCTCGATCATCAGTGGCGTCACCTATGAGATTTTCTACCGCAGCGGCTATAATATGTCCAATTCCTATGAGGACAACTTCATTCAGGAGATGGTCCTGGTGGAACAGGACCGGCAGATGATGGTCAAGCGCGCCCGGATGCTGGGCATCAAAGTGGACGAATATTTGGCAGTCCTGCTGGTGTATCCCCGAAAGACGGTCAGTATCGGCGCCATCTGTAAATTCTGCAAGGAGGTATGGGACCCCACTTGCCTGATCTGCAGCAGGAACGGTATCGTCATGATCGTACTGCGCATGAAGCCGCCCTATGAAACCACCGGAGAACGGCTCCGCCTTCGGGCACAGCAGCTGTACGAGCTTTTGCGCGGCCACTTGTCCGGCGATCAAATCAACATCGGCGCCGGGCACTGCTACGAGGACGTCTCCGACCTGCGCAAAAGCTATTATGAAGCGCGCACGGCACTGATCACAGGGAAAATGCGCCATATGAACAAGGGTGTTTTCCTCTATGACCAGATGGGAGTCTACCGCATCCTGTTCTCCCTGAAAAACAGAAAGG
>CANSLL010000226.1 GCA_947647695.1 uncultured Clostridia bacterium
TATGATAAAGGCATCAAGCAACAAGGAGGCACGCGTGATTATGGCGCTTTTGGAAGTAAATCATCTGAAAAAAACCTATGTTCCCCGTTTCGGCGGCAACCAGGTACACGCTCTGTCCAACGTAAACTTTTCCGTGGAGCAGGGCGAATATGTGGCAATCATGGGCGAGTCCGGTTCCGGCAAAACGACGCTGCTGAATATCCTTGCCGCTCTGGACCGCCCCACCTCCGGCGAGGTGCTATTGAACGGCAAGGACCTGACGGCGGTACCCGAACGGCAGCTGGCCGCGTTCCGCCGCCAGAATCTGGGCTTTGTGTTTCAAGACTTCAACCTTTTGGACACCTTTTCCCTGGAAGACAACATCTTTCTGCCCCTGGTGCTGGCAGGCGAAAACTATGGCGTGATGCGCCGCAAGTTAGAACCGGTCGCCTCCCAGCTGGGCATCCGGGATATCCTGTCCAAATACCCCTATGAGGTCTCCGGCGGGCAGAAGCAGCGCGCCGCCGTCGCCCGCGCGCTGATTACCGATCCCCAGATCATCCTGGCCGACGAGCCCACGGGCGCCCTGGATTCCCGCGCGGCAGACAATCTTTTGCAGCTGTTCGGCGCAGTCAACGGCGCGGGGCAGACAATCCTGATGGTCACCCATTCTGTCAAGGCGGCCAGTCACGCCAACCGCGTTTTGTTTTTGCGCGACGGGGAGGTCTACCACCAGCTCTACCGGGGCGGCGAGGCCCAGGAGGCCATGTTCGCCCGTATTTCCGATACCCTGACGGTACTGGCGCAAGGCGGTGACGTTCATGCGTAAGGGCGCGTTTTATCCCCGCCTGGCCTTTGTGAATCTGATGCGCAGCAAGCAGTTTTACCTTCCCTACCTGCTCTCCTGCAGCGGCACGGCGTGTATGTTCTATATCGTCTCCTACCTGAGTCAAAGCAATATCGTCTCCAGCGTGCGCGGCTCGATGTATCTGATCAGCCTGATGACGCTGGGCTGCATCATCGTGGGCCTGTTTTCCATCGTCCTGATGCTTTATGCCAACAACTTTGTTATGAAACGCCGTCAAAAGGAGTTGGGGCTTTACAATATCCTTGGCATGGAAAAGCGGCATATCGCCCATCTGATGTTCTGGGAGACCTTGATCTGCGCCGTTGTATCCATCGTGGGCGGCATCGCCGCAGGTATCCTGCTTTCCAAACTGGTTTTACTGCTGCTGCTGTTTCTGGCGCATCTGCCGGTGGCCTTCGGCTTCGAGATCAGCTTTTCCGCCATCGGCCAGACCGCGACGCTGTTCGCACTGCTCTTTGTCCTGACGCTGCTGGTCAATCTGGTGCGTCTCGGCCGTTCCCGCCCCATCGAACTGCTGCGCAGCGAAAGCAGCGGCGAACGGGAGCCGCGGGTCAAATGGCCCCTTTTGATCATTGGCCTGGTCACGCTCCTGGGGGGATACTATATCGCCCTGACCGTCCAGAACCCGGTGGAGGCCATGCTGCTGTTCTTCGTCGCCGTACTGCTGGTCATCATTGGCACTTACTGCCTGTTCACCAGCGGGTCCATCTTCGTCCTGAAGTCCATGCGCCGCAACAAAGGCTTTTACTACCAGGCAAAGCACTTCACCGCGGTTTCCGGGATGCTTTACCGCATGAAACAAAACGCTGTGGGATTGGCCAACATCTGCATTTTAGCCACCATGGTACTGGTGACTGTATCCACCACGGTCTGCCTGTATATCGGACTGGACGGCGTCCTGGAAGGGATGAACCCCACGGACATCGCCATCACCCAGCGCATCGCCGTGGAAGGGCCGGATGCGGCAGAGATTGGGGAATCTCCCGCCGACCCGAACGTCTTGCTCACTCAGGTACAGTCGGATGTCGCCGCCACGGGGCACAGTATGCACGATCTGTCCTACGGCACCAGCGTGCGGGCATACGCGCTGTACAGCGGCAATTCCCTTCTTTTTGATCCCCAGCAGACCCAAGGCACCTCCTGTGTCCTGCTTTTGCAGACAGCGGAGGAATACAAGCATCTGACGGGCCGCTCCGTCTCCCTGGCCCCCAATGAGGTATTGGCCTTTGCCAGCTTCGGCACGCTGCCAAACACGTTTTTCATCGAGGAAACGCCCTTTATGACCGCCGGCAGTCTGGACACCTTTATGGGGTACAGCAAGGCCATGGTCAGCGACCTTGAAACGGTAGGTCTGGTCGTGGCGGACGATCAGACGCTGGAGGCGATCAAGGCTTTGGGCATCAGGGATACGACTTTTTCCACCCGGTTCAACGCCTCCTTCAACATCGACGGCACAGATGAGGAAAAGATGGCCTGCGCCCAGGCCTTAAACGCCAACAGCGATTACAGCGTGAGCTGCCGCCAGCTTGTCGCCATTGAGTTCTATTCCATGTACGGCGGTTTCCTGTTCCTCGGCATCTTCCTGGGCCTGCTGTTCCTCGCAGCCACGGTGCTCATTATCTACTATAAGCAAATCTCCGAAGGGTACGAGGACCGCAGGCGCTTTTTCATCATGCAGCAGGTTGGGATGTCCCTCCGGGAGGTGCGCGCATCCATCAACAGCCAAGTGCTGATGGTGTTCTTCCTGCCGCTGCTGGCGGCTGCCGTGCATATCGCCGCAGCTTTCCCCATGATCCAGAAAATGCTCGCCCTCTTTTCCCTGTACGATATCCCTCTGTTCACCCTCTGTACCGTCGCCACGCTGCTGGCGTTCAGCGCGATCTACGCCCTGGTCTACTCCATTACGGCGAAAACGTATTATAAAATCGTCCGCGACCATTACGGTACGGTATGATAAAGACGGATGCAGGCAAGCAAGTTTTTCCGACTTGCTTGCCTGTATCATTGCTCTGGTTTTAATTCCATTATGTGTATGGACGAACTAATTAT
>CANSLL010000227.1 GCA_947647695.1 uncultured Clostridia bacterium
GCATTGATTGCTGCTTGTCCCAGCAAAGAATAGAGAGAAACGATGCAAGTCCGCCTGGATAATTGGGAGAAGGAAAAGAACAAACCATCATAAACTTTCAGTTGCCGGGCTGTGATCCATGGCGGACCACGGCCCATTTTGTCATTTTCATAAACGGAAAACCTTATAGAACGGCTTATCAACACGAAAGGGGAATGGGCCGCCGCTCTTCAACCTCCGCAGGCAAATCAGGCTGGGCGCCCGGCGGTCCTGCAAACGCTGCAAAAGAGAGACGCTTTTTTCAAAGCGTCTCTCGGATCTTTTCAGGCTTCTACCAAACGCCGGCACAATATCAGAAGGCAGGGCAGCACCGACGTTGACCGACTCTACCGCAGGATCAGATTGCTAACGTCCATAGACGTGTAATCCTCCTCGGCAATGACCAAATGGTCCAGAAGCTCCACATTGACCGCGCGCAGCGCCGCATAAATGCGCTGGGTCGTATTCACATCCTGCTGCGAGGGAACCGCCACGCCGCTGGGATGGTTATGGGCCAGATACACCGCCGCCGCGCCGTCCCTCGAGACCATCTCCATCAGGTCATCGAAACGGAAACTCACATTGTTAACCCCTGTGCCCAACGCATGACAGGCAAGAAACCTCCGTTCCTGATCCAGCGTCATCACCATGGCCATCTCATGGCGCTCGCGCCAGAGAAAGTGCATAAACAGATCCGCCGCTTTGGAAGAAGTATCAACCAGCGTTCCCCGCTTGATCCTCTCCAACCGGCTGTTCCAGACTGCCCGGGACGCCAGCGTCAAAAGGATCGCGGCAGACTCCCCCATACCGGGCACCCGCATCAATTCCTCCGGTCTGGCTTGAAACACACCGTCCAGGCTGTGGAACTGTTCAATCAGGCCGCGGGCCAACTCATGCGTATCCCGGCGGGGGATCGCATAGAACAGCAGCATCTCCAGCACCTCGTCTGGGGCGAATCCATTCAGGCCCGCTTTCAGGAACTGCTCCCGCTTTCGTTTGCGATGTCCGGCATGACTGCCGGATGCCTTTTCACTGCTCCACGCCTCCAAAGCCGCCGGTTCCTTCCTTTCGGCACCGCTGTTTTTCATTTTCCGCCGTATTCCGCCAGATACGCCTCCATGCGCGCTTTCATTTCACTGTTCAGAAGCGTCGTTCCGTCCGCCGCCTGCGCACTGAGCGTATCGATGATCTGCCGCACCGTAACAATGGGACAAACCTGGATTCCGTACTGCTCCCGCAGCTCGTTCAATGTGGTAGCCTCCCCGGTGCCCCGCTCCATACGGTCCACGGAAACAAACAAGGTTGTGATCTTCACATCCGCCACATCCTTGAACAGCGCGATACTCTCCCGCACCGCCGTCCCCGCGGTAACCACATCCTCCACGATGGCGATGCGGTCGCCGTCCTTGGGCTTATAGCCCACCATGACGCCGCCTTCCCCGTGATCCTTGACTTCCTTGCGGTTAAAGCAATAAGGCAGGTCCCGGCCATAGCCGCGGTACAAGGACGCCGCCGCCGCCGTGACCAGGGGAATGCCCTTGTAGGCCGGTCCGAACAGGGCGTCGATCCCCTCGGGCGCATTTTCCTGGATACAAGCGGCGTAATAATCGCCCAATCTGGCCATCTGCGCTCCCGTCTTGTAATTTCCGGTATTCACAAAATAGGGCGTTTTCCGTCCGCTTTTCGTCACGAAATCCCCAAAGGTCAGCACGCCGCATTCCACCATAAAGTGGATAAATTCTTCCTGATAGGTCATTTTCATCTCTCCCTTGCCAACTGGCGCCGCGCGCCCGGCATTTTTATATAGGATAATAGATATAGTATATCATAAAACTTGCTTCCAGCGCAAATAAAATTTATTGTTTTCTCCATTTTCTGCAACGGACCCGCAATCCGCAAACAGGCAGGGGCGCTCGCTCAAACTTGAAAAACCATGTTCAGGGGATCTCCGCAAAAAATGCAAAAAGCTGGCAGATTCCTACTGAAATCTGCCAGCCTTTTCTCTTGGCAGCGGGTGAAGGATTCGAACCCTCACAAACGGAGTCAGAGTCCGGTGTGCTACCTTTACACAAACCCGCTGTATGCGCTCATCGAAGCGCATATATATTATATGGAAAAATTCAAAAAAGTCAAGGGGGTTTTCAAAAAATTTTCCCCTCTTTTTTTGCCGCCCTACACCACGACCGAGATGGCGGCCGCCAGGGCCCCGTAACCGATGTGGCAAGAGACGCTCAGTGACAGCGGGTCCATGTGGAAGGTCTGGCCGGGGAAGGCCTCCGCCAGCTCGCGCTTCCAGTCCTCGGCCTCCTCCGGGTTGCCCGAGTAGGCGATGTCCAGCCGAACCGTGCCGGCGGCCCATTCCTGGGCGAACCGGGTGTCCAGATCCTTGCGCAGGGCGTCGATCATGGTCTTGCGGGCGGCCTTTTTGCCCCGGACCTTGGCGTAGGCGTCCAGCTTCTCGCCCTGAATCTGCAAGACCGGCTTCAGTCCCAGTACGGTGCCGATGGCCGCCGCCGCGGGGGTGATGCGCCCGCCCTTTTTCAGATACTTCAAGGTTTCGAGACAGATATAGATGCTCGACTCAAACTTCCGCCGTTCCAGCTCTTCACGGATTTCGGCGGCGGTCTTGCCCTGTCCGGCCAGTTGGATGGCGTCGAGCACGGAGCGGCGCTGGGTGATGGAGATGCGCTGGTTGTTCACCACCTGGACCCGTCCGCCGTAGTCCTCCGCCAGCATGAGCGCCGACTGGCAGGAACTGCTGAGGCCGCTGGACATGGGGATGTGTACAATCTCGTCATGGTCTGCCAGCAGCTTGTCCCAGAGCGCGGTCACGTCCCCCAGCGCGGGCTGGGAGGTGGAG
>CANSLL010000228.1 GCA_947647695.1 uncultured Clostridia bacterium
TAATAATATAGATTTCGCAATTCGATACGCGAAATCTATATTATTATATAGGAATTTGCGGGAAAGTCAAGTTCTATTTTGGAAAAGATGGAGATTTTCCGGGAAAAGCGGCAGTTTGCCCATTGACTTTTTGCAGGGGGCAAGATATTATGTAAATACCATTTACCGGCGTAAAAGGGCGGGCCGGGGGGAAGAAAGAAAATTTTTGCCGGATGATGCAGGTTTGAAGCATTTTGGAAGCATCGGCGGCAGAAACTAAAAAACGGAAGCTGGGCGCGCGGGCCCTTTTCTTTTGCGGCCCGGTTTGGGGCAGATCATGCTGCGCGCCGTTTGTACAAGATGGTTTCCCCATGTATGCGTCATGGGGAGCATCGTGCCGGTCCTTCGCCGTCTGCGGGCGAAGCATTCCAGAGAGGGTTTTTGGGCAATCTGGGACGGAGCACTGCGCTCCGTCTTTCGTGCGCCTATTTTGCTCCGGTCACCGCCCCGGCGTGCGGTAAAACGGGGACAATCATGTAAAGAGAGATCGAGGGAAAGCCATGGTTTTTTCGAGCCTGTTTTTTCTATATGTATTCCTGCCGCTGAATCTGATCGTCTATCACCTGATGCCCTCCATGCGGGCGAAAAATGTGGTGATGACGGTGTTCTCCCTGGTGTTTTACGCCTGGGGCGAGCCGGTGTATGTGCTGCTGCTGTTGACGATGGCCTTTGCAGACTGGCTGCTGGCCCGTCTGATCGAGAACCAGCCCCGGCGTTCCCAGGGAGCGAAGCTCGGCGTGCTGCTGACCTGTCTTGTGAACCTGGGATTGCTGGGCGTGTTCAAATACGGCACGTTTTTCATGGAAAACACCCACAATCTTCTGGGCTTTCCCGACCAGGTGGTGCGCATCGCCCTGCCCATCGGCATCTCCTTTTATACTTTCCAGTTGTTGTCGTATGTGGTGGACGTCTACCGGGGCGAGGTGGCGGCCCAGAAGAGCTTTCCCACGCTGCTGCTGTATGTGAGCTTGTTCCACCAGTGTATCGCCGGCCCCATCGTCCGTTATAAGGATATCAATGCGGAGCTTTTGGAGCGCAAGGCCAGCCGCGCCGATATTTCCTATGGCGTGACCCGCTTCAGCGTGGGCCTTGCGAAGAAGGCGGTGCTGGCCAACGCCTGCGGCGCCATTGCCGACCAGCTGCTGGTGGCGGACAGCGTGGGGACGGCCCAGGCGCTGCAAACCATTTCCGGCCGGCCGGTCCTGGCTTTGTGGGTGGGCGCGTTTGCCTTCATGCTCCAGATTTATCTTGACTTCTCCGCCTATTCCGACATGGCCATCGGCATGGGCCGCATGATCGGTTTCCACTACCGGGAAAATTTCAATTATCCGTATCTGTCCGTGTCCATTACCGATTTCTGGCGGCGCTGGCATATTTCCCTGAGCAGCTTTTTCCGGGACTATGTCTACATTCCCCTGGGCGGCAACCGCTGCGGCGCGGCGCGGGTGGTGTTCAACCTCTTCGTGGTATGGTTCCTCACCGGCTTCTGGCACGGGGCCAGCTGGAATTTTATGTGCTGGGGCCTGTACTATTTTGTATTCCTTTTGATCGAGCGCGCGTTTTTGCGCAAAGCGCTGGATCGTGCGCCGTCCCTGGTCGGCCATGTGTATGCCCTGATCGTGGTGTATTTCGGCTGGGTGCTGTTCAAATTCACCGATTTTACTGTGCTGGGCGCTGCGCTGAGCGGGATGTTTGGCGCGACGGGCGCAGTATTTACCAACTTTGAAGTGTCGGCGCTGATTCGCAGCAATCTGCCCTTGCTGCTGATCTCCGCCGTGGCGTGTACGCCCATCGTCCCCTGGGCGGGCAAACGGCTGTATGTTGCGGGCGCGGAGCACGGCTGGGCCTGGGCCCTCTACCGGACGATGGTCGTGGCCGCGCCGGTGGTGTTGCTGCTGCTGGCGACGATGACGCTGGTGGGCGACAGTTATAATCCGTTCCTGTACTGGAAATTCTGAAAAGGAGGGACTGTTTCTTGATGGAGAAAAAAAGCGGCGGCAAGCGTCTGTACCTCTCCGGGCAGGAGGGGAAGGCGGACGAGCCCCAGTGCCGCAGCGACGGATACCGCCGCGTACAGATCGGTGTGTTTTTCGCGGCGCTGCTGGTGCTGGCAGTCGTTTCCTGGGTCCCGTCCTTACATCCGAAGACCTCCGAGGCGGAAAAGCGCGATCTGGCAGAATTCCCCGCCTTTTCCCGTCAGACGCTGTTCTCGGGCGATTATTTCGACGGGATCAACACCTGGTTTGCAGATACCTTCCCCTTCCGCGACGTCTATGTGCAGGCAAATGCCCGGTTCCATGCCCTGCTGTCCCCTGTGGATACCCAGGTGCACGGCGAGGTGGAGGAGGGCGACGATATCCCGGATCAGCCCGTGACGCCGCCGGAGGATGTGACGCCGCCGGAGGGCGAGGGGCAGAAGGATACGCCGCCGGCCCATGAGATCGTGGAGCCGGATATGACAGGCGTACCGGTGGAGACTCTGGGGGCCATCCTGATTGCCGGAGACGCGGCCTATGAATACTATAACTTTATGCAGGGGCCGGCGGATACCTACGCCGCTACGGTCAATCGGGCGGCCGGGCTGCTGGAGGGCAAGGCGAAGGTCTACGCTATGATCGTTCCCACAAGTATGGATATCACCCTGCCTGCGTCGGTGCGCAAGGATGTCAATTCCTCCGACCAGCGCAAGGCCATGGATTATATGTACGGGTCCATGGGCGATCAGGTTCATCGAGTGGATATTTACGAGATGCTGCGCGATCATCGCGACGAGTATATCTTTTTCCGCACGGACCATCACTGGACGGCTCTGGGCGCGTATTACGCC
>CANSLL010000229.1 GCA_947647695.1 uncultured Clostridia bacterium
TTGCTGGTGGAGTCCGTAAAGGTGGTGACAGAAACGACTTCCAGATTCTTCTCCGCCGCTTCCGCCACGAAGGTCTCATAGATACCGGTGGAATACACGTCGTCGTTCTTGTAGATCACGGCGATCTTCTGGCCCAGCGCCTTGTCTGCGATGTAGTCGGCCGCAGAAATGCCCTGGTTGGGGTCGATGAAACACATCTGATAGACGTTATCCTTACCGGCCGTCACCGCCACGGAAGAAGCAGAGGGCGTCAGGCCGAAGATGCGGTCGTCATTATGGTTGACGGAAATCGCCTCGGCGGGCTTGCTGGTGGTAGACACCAGGGACAACTGCATCCCCCAGTCTCTCAGCTGGTTGTAGCAGTTGGCAGCCTTTTCGGGATCGTTTTCATCGTCCTGGACGCGCAGCTCGAACTGGATGCCGCCCTCGGCGTTGATCTCGTCCACAGCGATCTGGGCGCCGTTCTTTACGGCGTTGCCGTAGATGGCCGCACTGCCGGTCAGGGGGCCGGTGCCGCCGATCTTGAATGCCGCGCCGGTTGCGCCGCCGCCTTCATCGCCGCTGTTATTGTTGTTGTCGTTGTTTGCGCCGTTGCCGCAGCCGGCCAGCACCCCGGCCAGCATCGCGCCGGCTAAAAGTACGCTTAATGCTTTTTTCATAATTTGTATTCTCCTTTTCAGCAATCGTTGCTTTCCGCCCTCTTCCAAGGGGCGGACTGCGAAAAGGCGCTGCCCTTTCGCACTGCCGTGCTACTTTCGGGTTCCCCCCCTGCCGTATCACGATAGTTGCACTTATTATATACTTTTTCTCTGCCCTATGGGTAGCTTTTTTTGCTTTTTCCCATAATTTCGGTAATATACCCATTTCACTTTGTAATCTGCCACTTCTTTTGTTGTTTTTGACAAAAACGCATTTGTCTTTCTCAGTCTTCCTACGCAGTCTGCGTAAAAAAAGTCCGCTTTCTGCAAAAAACCGGCCGTGGCAAACGCCACGGCCGGCTGCGCCGTCCTCTTGTATATCGCTGCTGTTTAGCGGCTCTTATCCTCCATCTCCTGAAGAGAGGAAAAACCATACAGTTTTGCCATAAATTCCAGGTTCAGGATCGTCATATTGACGCCCTGGCGCGCCATTGCTTCCGCATGGGTCAGATACGCCCGCAGCGTGCGCTCGGAATAAGTAAACAGCTCGCTGCGCAGATATGTCTCAAAGCTGGTGACATAATCCCCGTCGCTGCTGGCGCTGGTGGGCCGGGAACCGCGGGAAACCTTGGGATACCGCCGGGTAAACTCCTCCTGCCAGCGCACCTGGATGGCCGCGATCCGATCCACCAGACGCTCCTTCGGCTCGCTGATCACCGGCAGGCGGTTGCACAGCGCCGCATACTGCTCCGGCGCGGTATAGCGCATCATCCGGGCGTATTTTTCCGTCAGCAGGTTCCAGCCGACGGCCTCCGCCTCGGACAGGTCCTGATAATAGCTCTCGCGCATTTCATCGCTCCAGGTCAGGAACTGGGCCAGCCGGTTCATCACAAATTCCTTCATGTGGTTCTGGCAGGACGCCCGTCCCCCTTCGTTCTGCACCTGCTGGAACTGGGTCCATTCCTTCAAAATAAGCTCCCCGATCGATCTCATACCGTCACCTTTTATCCTTCCATCAAATGCAGCCCGCGGATCTGCGGGTCACGGATCCGGGACATCATCGAAATGCCATGGTGGGTGATAAAGCTGTTCGTCTCCGAGGACAAGTTCTCCCTGCGCAGCTCCGCCGTGATCAGACGGCAGATCTGCTCAATGATGAGCACGTTGCGGTCCGCGCTGTTCAGAGCCTGGGGCGCATTGGGCAGGATCTCGCAGTCCCACGCGTCCATGCTGACGCCGTTCTCCGCCAACTCCTGCAGCAGGCCTCCTACCTCCTGCCCCAGCAGAGGCAGGTCCAGCATGGCCCGGTGCATCCATTTATAATAGGGCATATACCGCCGGTTCATCAGGAACACCATGGAGATGGTATTGATGATAAACTCGTTCAGCGCGTGAAGCGCCGCCACGGTCTCCCCCCGGCGCATACAGCGGGCGTAGTTATACTGACCGGACTGGCCCATCACCGCCGCCCGCGCCGCCATTTTCTTCAACCGCACATCCGTGGGATAAAACTCCAGCAGCTTCTCCCGGATCGCCGTAAACTCACCCAACGGGTCTGTAAACACCTGGCCGTTGGTCACCGTGGCCAGACGCGTCTCCGGGATGCGCATCCAGTCCAGCAAAGACAGCTCCGCATTCGCCCTGCCGATCTGGTTGCGGTAAAAATCGTCAATACACAGCACGCCGACCCGCTCACCGCCGTAAGGCTCCTCTTTGCGGGGAGGGCAGCCGTAAAAATCCTTCGGCAGCGCCTTGTACGCCCGGCGCAGCTCCGGGCCGACGGTCTGGTAGTCCTCCTTTGTCAGCCACATGCAGAACGACGGACCAAAATCGTGATCGCGGGAGATCGCGTCGTCAAATCCAAAACACTCAGACCCTTCTCCCACCAGGCCCACCGCAACGCGACCGGCATATTTGGGGAATTCCTCGGCCAGCATCCGCTTCCCGTAGGTTTCATAGTACGCCTTTGCCAGTTCCATTCCTGTCATGGCCTAAAAACCTCCTTTATTCACGCCGCCCTTTTCTCTTACGGCACATAACTCTATTGATACAGTTTTATTTTACCAGAATCCAGCGCTGCTGCATCATACAAATCGTGATTTCTTTTTGCAATATTATTAGTTTTGATTTTTCGTATTGTCTTATTTTCTTCTTGTTGCAGTTTTAATGCCTGTT
>CANSLL010000230.1 GCA_947647695.1 uncultured Clostridia bacterium
CCATCTGCAGACAGTAGCTCCTGTAGGCGTTATAAAACTCCCCGGATTTTGCTTCAAAATCGTCCCCTACCTCACAGCAGTCATCCAGGAAATGGGCCAGCCAGTCATTGTTCTCCTTGTATTTCTGGATGGCGTCCTGCACTACCTTGGGCTGGACGATTTTGTAATCGCCGGCAATGACGCGCTTTGAGCCCTCGATGATCCACGAAAGCACAGCGCCGCCCGCCGTTTTGAACAGGAAGTCCGAATAGTTCTTGATGTCGGCCTTGCCCTCAATCTTGGCGTTGAAGGGGATTACGATGAGCCGGCGCCAGGTGCCCTGGTCAATCGCCCCGACCCTGGGCAGATGATTGGTATACAGCACCAGCGTATGGGTGGGGACATAGGAGAACGGCGCCTTGTACTTTTTCTCCGCATAGATCTCATCTGTGGAGCAGAGCTGCTTGACGTTGGAGGTGTTCAGGCGCATCCCTTCCTCAAGCTCGGCGGCGATGATCATCCTCTTGCCCTTGGCTTCCGCCAGTTCCGGCTTCACGTTGCGCTTGCAGCCCACGGTCAGGGTGTCTGCGGACATATTGCCGGAGTAGGTGCCAAGCACACGGGCGATGGTGTTCCAGAAGGTGGATTTGCCGTTCCTGCCCTCGCCATAGGCAATGACCAGCGCTTCAATGTAGACCTTGCCGATGGCGGCAAGCCCCACGATCTCCTGCACATAGCGGATCAGGTCGGTGTCCCCCTGGAAGAAGGTTTGGAGGGCGTCCTCCCAGACATCCATGCCATCCCCGGACGGGTCCACCGCCGTCTGCTTCGTGATATAGTCCTGGGCATTGTGTTCCCGAACAGCCCCCGTCCTCAGATCGCAGGTGCCGGACGGCAGGTTCAGTAAAAACTCATCCGCATCCAGGACGCGCTGCTCGATCTGGATCATTGGGCGGGCCTCCTTTAACGCCGCCGAGATGTATTTCGTATCCCGGCGCTTGATGGCATACTTCCGGTAGTTCTCCGCCCGCTCATACTTTTCAAAGGAGCGCCGCTGGGCTTCGCTGAACGCCGCAGCCGCTTTCTTGGCGCCCATCGCGGCGAGCATGGCCCATGCGCCATTTTCCGACATTTCCTTCATGCACCGCTGTATCTCTGTTTCCGCCTCTTCAAGCTGTCTCGCGGTCAGCTCCTGGGCAATGCCCTGGGCGTTGGGCTGGGATTCTTCCCAGAACGAGCCGTTGAACACGATGTAATCCGTAGCCGGGGAGAAGCGGAGCCGATCCATGTACTCCCGCGACAGCACGATAGCTTGGCCTACATCTGAAAAATCTTCTGGCATCAGCAGGAAGTCCTGGTTATACTGCTCCGGCGGGATATATCCCTCTTGGGCGGCTACCTTCGCACCGAACTTCACGGCGCTGGCCCAGATACCCGCAAGCTCTGCGTCATCCAGCGGCGGGCTGCATTTTTCCGCTTCCTTCAGAAACTGCTTATGGGCTTCCTCTGTATTTCCCAGCCGCTTGATGATTCGGCCAGCGTAATGGGACATGGTCTTGTTCCGGGAACCCTCCGGGATCTGCCCCTGCGCCGCGTCCCACTCCGCAAAACTGTCTGCCAGGAACTCGTCAATGGTAATCTCGCCGTCATACACCTCGACCGCCGCATTCTTTACCCCAAACAGGAACCGGGCGCTATCCTTGGCCCCGTCATCGAAGTAAGGGTAATCGGCGATCAATCTGTCTTTCCATGAGCTGTAAATCTCTGAATTTGTTGTCTCCGTACAGATAAAATACACATGGAACCGGGGCCTGGGGCAGCGTTTTCCTTTTTGCTTCATGTGACTCCTGCTGTAGACAAAGATCATCCCCACGCCCGGAAAGTCCATCGCCACGTCAAAGGGCGTGAGCCAGTCGTCCGGGTCATCCGAGTGGTCGTTGTCGCAGTCCATCGGCAGACAGTCCGCTTTCAAGAAATTGTCCACACTGCGGTAGTTCTGCTTATATGCCGCGCACACATGGTCAAAGGCTGCAGCCTGCCGCATGGTGTCCGCATCCGTGACCGTCACGGGATTCGGATACACGCAGTTTGACCGGCTCCCCACCGTCACGGCGTCATAGATTGTCATCTGCATTCCGTTTCCTCCATATCCTCCGTAAAATAACGGATCGTCATATTTTTCTGCTTTGCCTTTCCAATCTCCCGGCGCATCCCATCGGACACCTCGCCGCCGAACACCCAGAGCTGCTCACACTTGCCCAGCAGCACCAGGTCCATAAAGATCGCCAGCTCCCGTTCCGTTTCTTCCGATAAGAATTGCGGGAACAGCAGATGCGGTGCAATGGGGATCGTGCCGGCGTCTGCGGCAAAGCGGCTGTACCGCCTTGCTTTTTCGGTATTGCCCTCTGTGTCCCCGGAGTATGGGGAGCAGATATACACCAGCGGCCGGTATCTCGCCGCCTTTTCCTCCTGGACGATTTTTGTGAGGGCTTCATAGGCCGTCGGGTCGTAGTAGCCTTCGCTGTTATATCTGCTAACTCCCATACACATTCCTCACTTGATACCGCTCGACCAGGTCATCCCGTCCGATGCTGACCAGCCGCTCGCAGCTTTTCTGCCTGTCTGCGTCACACTGCGCCGTGGTCTTACAAAACGGGCAGTCCTTCCCGTGGAAGTCATTGTCACCCAAGCAGACGCACACACCGTCCTTGTTGGCAAAGCAGTCCCGATGCGCCGTGCAGCGCGGCAGACCTTTTGATTTCGCTGTTCCCATAGTCTGTTTCTATTTTTGTTTTAGAGCCAAAAAGTTGTTTATAACGCTCTTTGGT
>CANSLL010000231.1 GCA_947647695.1 uncultured Clostridia bacterium
CATATACTATAAAAGCAACGGTTTCCAGCAGATCGACTCCAGCATCTATTTGATGCGGGAAATTACATGTCCAGGGATCCTGATCGAATGCGGTTTTTTATCAAATCCTGAAGAAACAAAAAAATTACAGGACGGCACATATCAGACAAAAATCGCAGTTACTATTGTCGCAGGCGTCCTGAATGAAAATAACGGAGCGGAGAAAGATGAAAGGGAATAAAACGCTTTTTTATTGTACCGAATGCGGCAACGAATTTCCAAAATGGTCTGGCCGCTGCATGAGCTGCGGCGCTTGGAACACCATTGTGGAACGCCCAGCAGAGGAACGGAGGCAGCGTAACAGCGGACGGCGAAGCGGCGCCTCCTTTGGTGCGGCGCGCAAAGCGCGTTCCATCGCGGAGCTGGATACCTCCGAGGAACTGCGCTTCGCCACAGGTATGGGAGAACTGGACCGCGTTCTGGGCGGCGGAGCGGTCAAGGGCTCTCTGGTCCTCGTAGGCGGCGCGCCGGGCATCGGAAAAAGCACTTTGATGCTCCAGATCTGCGCCCAGCTTTGCCAGCTGGGCGACGTGCTTTATGTATCGGGAGAAGAATCGGAGCATCAAATCAAAATGCGCGCCGAACGTCTGGAGGTTTGCAGGAGCAATTTATATGTACTGTCCGAGACCAATCTTTCCGATATTGTGGAATCTGTCCACGAGTTGCATCCCAATGTGTTGATTATCGACTCGATCCAGACCATGTTCAACGACGCCTTGGATTCCCCGCCCGGCAGTATCGGCCAGGTCAAAGACTGCACCATGGCGCTGATGCAGCTGGCAAAAGGGGAAGGTGTGACGGTTTTTGTCATTGGCCATGTGAATAAGGAAGGATCGATCGCCGGTCCAAAAGTGCTGGAGCATATGGTGGACTGCGTACTTTATTTTGAAGGCGACCAGCATATGAGCTACCGCATATTACGCGCTGCCAAAAACCGGTTCGGTGCAACGAACGAGATCGGTGTTTTCGAGATGGTAGATAAGGGCCTGGCCGAGGTCCCGAACCCATCGGAGACCCTTCTGTCCGGCCGTCCTGAGGATGCGCCCGGCACATGCGTGACCTGCGCCATGGAAGGGGCGCGTCCGGTCCTGGCGGAAATACAGGCGTTGATCGCTCCTACGGCATACTCCAATCCCCGGCGCACCTATAACGGTCTGGACAGCAACCGCGGCGCCATGCTCCTGGCCGTGCTGGAAAAGCGGGGCGGCCTTAAAATCTCCACCTGTGACGCATATTTGAACGTCATCGGCGGCCTGAGCTTGGACGAGCCCTCTGCCGATCTGGCAATCCTGATCGCATTGGCCTCCAGCTATCTTGACCAGCCTGTGCGCAGCGACCTGGCAGCCATTGGAGAGGTGGGGTTGACCGGCGAGCTGCGCAGCATACAGAATATCGGCCAGCGGCTCTCCGAGGTCCAGCGTCTGGGATTCAAAAAGTGCGTGGTCCCATGGCAAAAGACGGATCAATTGATCCAATTATCCGGCATCGAACTGATCCGTGTAAAAAACATTGGACAGGCTTTGCAAGCGGTATTGGGAAAATAAACATATGTTCTAACAAAGGGGAGCTTTAGAAAGAACCGTTGCCGGCATCTTGCCGCAGCTGAGATAACACGAAGGGCAGGAGCATGCTCCCGCCCTTCGTGTTACTCTCCGCTCTCTTTTTCCGTGTTTGATTTTTGATAGCGGGAAAGGGGATTCGCCCGGGCTGCTGCGCGCAGGCCCTCGTTGTCGATGTGGGTATAGATCTGCGTCGTATTGAGGCTTTCATGTCCCAGGACCTCCTGCAAAGTACGCACATCCACGCCGTTTTGCAGCATCAGCGTTGCCGCCGTATGGCGCAGCTTATGGGGAGAATAGCGCTTGGCGTCCAGACCTGCGTCCAACGCCGTCTTTTTGACCAGGTTTTGCACGCTATCCACGCTGATCCGCCGGTGATTGCGCGACAGGAACAGGGCATCCTTGTCCTTCGGATGAACATTTGTTCCATCACGAACGGCAAGATAGTCCCGGATGGCCTGCTGGCAGGCCGGATTCAAATACAGGATACGTTCTTTGTTGCCCTTGCCCAGCACACGGACGGTTTCGCCGTTGATATCCTTGATATCCAGTCCGACCAGCTCGGAAACACGCATCCCGCAGTTGAGCATCAGCAAAAGCATACAGAAATCCCGTTCCTCATAAGGGCCGCGGACTGCGTCCAGCAGCTTGACCGCGTTGTCCTCGGTGAGATACACCGGGAGGGATTTTCGCAAATGAGGCGCATCGATGTCCGCAGCCGGGTTTGCTGCGATCAGATCGCGTTTCAAAAGGAGATACTCAAAGAAGGAGCGCACCGCCACCAGTTTCCGCGCGCGCGCGGGTACGCCGAGTCCCATCTGATGCTTGCCGGGACGGTCCCGCGCCAGCCAAGACAAAAAATCGTAAATATCCGCTTTTTTGATTGCGCGGATCAAAGAGATATCAACGTCGCGAATGGGGATCTCCTCAAAGGGCGTATCCCGTGGCACAAGTTCGTGGCTCCACTTAATATAACGAAAAAACAGCCGCAGATCCACATAATAAGCATCTACTGTACGCGTGGAATGGTTTTTGATGGTCTCATGATACTGAAGGAAATCCCGTACTAATTCCGGGGCTTCCAGACGATAGTCGTTCGCCATAATGGTTTCAGGCCTCTTTTCTTGATTTGCTTACCCTTTAATTCGGTTAAACATTAATTTAGCTGAATTCAGTATAGCATACCCATGGGAACTCCGTCA
>CANSLL010000232.1 GCA_947647695.1 uncultured Clostridia bacterium
TGATCAGTATCAAATTGTTGTACAGCGCTTGGAGTATGTGATACAGAGTTTGATCCATCGCGGGATCATCTATTGTGGAGCAGGCGGCGCGCTGGGGGGTGATACAATAGCGGCGTAAACTGTTTTATTGTATGTTTAGACGCAACCGCCATTTGGTGGATGGAAGCATCATGCTCCCGCATTAGAGCCGCTTTTCCAGCCGCCGGTAGACCCAGATACCCAGCACATACAGAACAATCAGCAAAACACCCAGCGTTATGGTCACATACCGCGCCCAGGACGTGCCCAGAATCGAGGCGATGGAAAAACCGAACGCGCCGAGGGCGCACAGCAGCAGGGAAATGCGGTAGGTGACAGCGCCGCTTTTGTCCCGGAGCATGATTTTGCGCTCGTCTCGTGCGGAAATGCGTTCCTTTTTCAATATTTGAGCGTATTTCTCCTGGTGGGCTGGGCGGGTCCAGTACCAATATTTGAGCACGGACACGATACCGTTGAACAGAAGACCGAAGCACAATCCCCACAGCAGCGGCTCCAGGGCGTGCTCCGTGAAAATTGCGATCAGCATAAAGGCTACACCCACCGCCGCCATGGCGAAGCCGGTATATAAATACGATTTTTTCATTTTGCATCCTCCTCGTAAATGAAAATCTCTTCAATGGACAGTCCAAAGTACCGGGCGATCTTGAACGCCAGCACGATGGACGGATTGTAGCGTCCGTTTTCCAGCGAGCCGATGGTCTGACGGGACACCTCCAATGCCGCGGCCAGCTCTTCCTGCCGGATGCCCCGCTGCTTGCGCAGCTCTTCCAAACGGTTCTTCATGCTTTTGACCATCCCTTCGATATGGGAAGTTTACTTTCCATACCTCGAGTATAGCACAGTTGATCAAAATGTCAAGTAAACTTTCCGTTATCAATAAAAAATTTCTCTTGGGAGCATGCTCCCAAGAGAAATTAAATCGTATATACACAGAAAAATGCAGCATGGGACTTATACGTTGAACAAAAACTCGATAATGTCGCCGTCCTGCACAACGTATTCCTTGCCTTCGGAGCGGTACAGGCCGCGGGCCTTAACCTCGGCCATCTTACCGCCGCATTCCATCAGAGTATCGAAATTACAGACCTCAGCGCGGATAAAGCCGCGCTCAAAATCGGAGTGGATCTTGCCCGCGGCCTGGGGCGCTTTGGTACCCCGCTTGATGGTCCAGGCGCGGCACTCCTTTTTGCCGTCGGTCAGGAAGGAAATCAGCCCCAGCAGTCTGTAACTGGCCTCGATCAGGTTGTCCAGACCGCTGGCCTCAATGCCCATTTCTGCCAGGAACTCCGCCTTTTCCTCGGGGGTATATTCTGCGATGTCCTCCTCGGTCTTTGCGCAGATGGGGATGGCCTCCGCGCCCTCGCCGCCGGCACGGGCTTTGACCAAGGGGAAATAGGCGTTGGTCTCGATGCCGTTCATCAGGTCGTCTTCTCCCATATTGCAGGCGTAGATGATAGGCTTGGCGGACAGCAGGCCGATCTCCCGCAGGGCCAGGACCTGGTTGTCGTCCCCTTCGTCAAAGGCGAAGGTCCGGGCACTTTTGCCCGCTCCCAGCCACGCTGCCAGGGGTTCCAGCCAGGCAAGCTCGGCTTTGGCGTCCTTATTGCCGGTTTTCGCCGCCTTGGCCTGACGGGTGATGCGGTTCTGGATGACCTCCAAATCAGACAGGATCAGTTCCATGTCAATGGCGTCGATGTCGCCTTCGGGGTCCACACCTACGGGGACGTTGACGTCGTCCACCACATGGACGATATTTTCGTCGTCAAAGCAGCGCACCACATGGATGATGGCGTCGCATTCGCGGATGTGGCCGAGGAACTTGTTGCCCAATCCTGCGCCCTTGGCCGCGCCGCGGACGAGTCCGGCGATGTCCACAAATTCGATGACGGCGTTGGTTTTTTTATCTGGTTCCCAGATCTCGCACAGCTTGTCCAGCCGTTTGTCCGGCACGGGGACAATGCCGGTGTTCGGTTCGATGGTGCAGAAAGGATAATTTGCTGCCTGGGCGTTTTTGGTGTTGGTAATGGCGTTGAATAAGGTGGATTTGCCGACGTTTGGCAAGCCGACGATTCCTAATTTCATAGTTTCTGATGACCTCCTGATTTTTCAGGTTTTTTATTCCGGGCGTCTGTGTAGAACAAACGCCATACGTTCCCGTGCCGCGCCGTCGTGTCTATACACCGGCATCTCAGTCAGGGGACGGGCACTGATAGAATACTATCAAATTATAACATAATACCTATGGTTGTACAAGACCTTAAACCTGCGCGCACTGCTGCTGCCGGGTTTCCCGAATGCGCCGCAAATCAGCCTGACCGGGAGGCTATCGATGATGGAGCGCTGCCCGGTCGAGGAAAGTTATGTACATGGCGCAGGGAAAATCACGGGGAACTTAATTGTAATAGGTCCGTTGCAAAAAATCGTTTACGACGCGTTCGATGGATCGCTGCAGCAATTCTTCCAGAAACCGGCGCGCCTGATCCCCGTCCGAAAGCTGGGCGGTCTTGCACTGACAGGGGCGGTTTGCCCAGGCAGTGCCAAACTGCATAAATGACGTTACTTTTGTTATGGTTTTTGCGCGATGAATCACGGCGTTATACTGGATGTGCTTGATCGTTTTTGAAAGGCGGACATATTCATCCCACGTTACCGTCTGCATTGAAAGCTCCAGGCGCGGGAGCAGCCGGGAAAAGGCCTACTCCACCTGCGCTTTGTAATCGCCTGCTTCCTCCACCAGAAAAGCATAAATCCTG
>CANSLL010000233.1 GCA_947647695.1 uncultured Clostridia bacterium
CTGTAATTCTTTCACGCGCTCCAATGTGATCTTCATCGTCTCCTTACCCCCCTTAATACTGCGCCAAAATGTCCTTGACGTCCTTTGGGGACACGCGGGCATAGACCTCGTCGTTGATCAGCATGACCGGAGCCAGGCCGCACGCGCCGACACAGCGGCAGTCATCCAGGGAAAACTTGCGGTCCGGCGTACACTCGCCGCCGACAATACCCAGCTCCCTGCTCAATTCGTCGAACACATCGCCAGACCCTTTGACATAGCACGCCGTGCCCAGGCACACGGAAATGCGGTTCTCCCCCTTGGGGTTCAGGTGAAACATGGAGTAAAATGTGGCGATGCCAAAAATCTTACTTAGGGGCACCCCCATCTGATCGGCGATCATCTGCTGGACCTCCATAGGCAGATACCCGTAAATATCCTGAGCCCGCTGCATGACCGGCATCAGCGCGCCCTTTTCGTCCTTGATTTCGGCGATCACCCGGCGCAGCTCCTCCGCCTGCTCCGGCGTTCCTTGAAAAGAAACCATCTGCTTGACCTTCAAAAAACAACCCCTCCTTGTATAACGCCTCCGCCCGCCGTTCCTCCCGCGGCGCGGACCTTTGTTTATCATACCGCAATCAGCCAAAAAGTCAAATTTTCATTTGTGAAATGCTTCACCAGATTACACGATACCCCCGTAATCTTCCAATCGTCATTGTGGTATTCGTATAATTTTGCTGCTATTTTCCGTCATTTTTTACAATGTGTCAAAGTTTTCCTTCCCCTGCTGCAAAAAATTCATCACATCTGTTCCTCTCGGAGCAGCGCCGCATAGTCCTCCTCCGTGTTGATGTTTTCCACCACGCGGAGGTCATAGCCCAGCGCGGCCACATCCACATAGCGGGTCCGCAGGGACGGAAACAGCGCCCGCGGGCGGCGGACACTCGTCTCCCGCATCTGCGCCAGCAGCGGCAGGGCGTCCTTGCCGTATACGCTGCACAGCGGCTCCAGCAGCGTACCGCTGCACAGCACCAGGCACTGGTCCTCCGGCTGGAGGCAGGCGGTAAAATCCTGCAAAAAAGCCGCTGTCAGACGCTGCATATCCGCGGCGACCGCCAGCACATAGGGGTTTTTCGCCGCCCGCAGCAGCTGGTAAATGCCCTCCACGGGGCCAAAGTCCCGCAACTCGTCCTCCACCATGGCGTAGGGCAGGCCGGGATACGCATCCTTTTCCCGGACGGAGACAAGAAGCTCGTCAAACGCCGCCGCGGCGTCGGCCACGCGGTCCAGGAAGGTCCGGCCCTGATAGGAAAGGAGCGCCTTGTCCCGCCCCATGCGCAGGCTGCTGCCGCCGGTCAGGATCCCCGCCGTGATCTTCATCTCCCCGTCCCCCCTCCTTTTGCGGAATGCCGTGGGGAATAGTATATCATATCTCCACCGGAGATTCAACGCTTTAGCGTGTAAAATAACGGCGGTTTTGGCAGCTGTTGGTTGAAGATCGCGGTACGGGTAGATTGCTTTTCTACCCTCCTGAAAAAAATTTTTTTGGAAATTTTTCAAAATCCTGTCGGAAAAATCTTTCTCGTGTGTATAGATATATAGAAAGCCCATAAAACACGCCAAATTGTATTTCCTCTGTACCCTATGCTATAATACAGCAAAGCAAACGATCACAAGGAGGAAAACGCCGTGCTTACGTTTTACCTGTCCATGCTGGCGCAGGAGTCGGACCGGGCCGACTTCGCCGCACTGTACGAACGCTGCAAAGCGCAGGCGCTGCATCTTGCTTTGGGCATTGTGCAGGAACGCCCTATGGCTGAGGATGCAGTGCACGAAGGGTTTGTATATCTCGCGGAAAACTATCAACGGCTCTCGCAGAAATACGACCGTGGTCTGGACGGCTACTTTTTCCAATGCGTAGAATGCCGTGCTAAAAATCTTCTGCGTCCCCGCAAGAAAGAATTGCCCCTCGACGATTGCCTCAAAGATATCCCGTACACCGCCGCATCCGACAGCCCGGAGCGGCACACCGCAGCGCGGGAGCGCCTGGAGGAGGTCATCTCTATGATACAAGCGCTGCCGGAACAATACCGCACCGTGCTGGAATTGTCTTGCACCGGCTGGACAGCAGGCGAAATTGCCCAGGCGGAAGGACTTTCCAAAGAAGTTGTACAAAAACGATTGGAGCGTGCGCGAAAAATGGTCCGCACGGCAGTGGAGGGAAAGAACGATGAATGAAGAAAACGTGTCCTTGGACTTTGAAACGCTGCTGCGACAGGCAGGACAGGAGGTTTTTCGCCGCCGGATCGCGGCGCTGCCTGCGGAGGAAACGCTGCGCGCCCGATACGGCGACTTTTCCGCATTGGACGCGCGTATTTACGCCACACTGGAGAAATGGACCAGCCGCCGAACAGAAGCGCTGCCCCACGTTTCCTGGCGTGTGCTGAAACGGATCGCCTGCGTAGCCGCATTGTTGGCGGCGCTGTTTCTTGGCACGCTTTCGGTATCCGCAGAACTGCGCGCTGCATTGAAGAACGTTCTTGTGCAATGGAATGAGCGAAACATGGATATCCGGTATGAGATCGAAGGGCATCCGCTGACCGCTTTGCCGGAGGGCTATGCGCCACATTATATCCCGGAAGGGTTTGCGTTTGTGGAAGAGAAATCTTATCAATACAATTCCATGATCCAAAGTTTTTACGAAAATGAAGATGGCTATTTTATCATGG
>CANSLL010000234.1 GCA_947647695.1 uncultured Clostridia bacterium
CTGTCAGTGATTAGACCACGATAAAGCGGTCACTAACCATCGCAAAGCACCTCGGGGGGACCGGGATCAATAACCGGACTGCGTACAGAAACAACGCGCAAACGTAGCGCAACGCACAGACACGCAAAAACAAGGAAAGGGATTCTTAAGGGGCGGCGACTGGCGATGTCGCGCCGAAGGCGCAGCATCGCAGTTGCGCCGCTCCTTAAGCGGGTCTTTGGGTACTTTCTGTCCGTACAGAAAGTACCCGCGGGGTCCGGGGGCGCGCAGCCCCTGGGGGGTGCAGGTCAACACCAACCTATCATCATAGACGCTCCCAAATCCCGACAAGTAACACCAAAAAAACCGCCCGGTTCCGGGCATCGGAACAAAAAACATCTCCCCGCTTGCGCGCGGGGGGGGGATCAAAAAAGGGGGGCTATCCACCCCCTTTTTTTATTTTTTCCTCTTATAGTTTCGTCCAAATTGGAGATCGCCAAAATCAATCCGCCGGGTCGCCGACAAGTCCTCCTCCGGCTCGGCGGGACTGTCGTGCTTCCGTTCCTCCCGCTGTGCCACAGCTTCTTCCGGCGCTCCCTGCTCCGCTACCGGCTCCAACTCTGCCCCTTCCTCATACGCATCCGTCTCTTCTTCCTCCGGCAGCTCTGCCGCTGCCGTACTCTCCCCAGAACCATCCGCTTCATCTCCGGCGCAGGACGCCTCCACAGAAGCCGCAATCAACTGCGCCTGGGCCTCCGCCTGCAATTCCGCCGCAGGCGCCGTCATGTCGATTTGCAGCTCCGGCACACCGGCAAGAAATTCGATCTCACTGTCACAAAGACGGCGCATATTCGCAATGAATGCCGCGCTTTCTTCCTTCGCCAGCCGCAGGCGCTCCTGCTCCGCCGCAATCTCTCCAGCCAGCGCCGCTTTCCGTACCCGCGCCTCCTCTTCGGTCTGGGCAAGCAGCGCGTCCTTTTCCTTCTCCGCGTCTTCCACCATCTTGCCCGCCATCTTCTGCGCCGTCAAAAGCGTGGCGCGCATGGAATCCTCCGTGGCACGGTATTCCTCGATTTTTTCCGCCAGCACCTTCAGCTTTGCCTTCAGCGCCGCGTTTTCCTTGAACAGCGTGGTGTAATCTTCCGTCAGCGTGTCCAGAAATTCATCCACCATAGCCATATTGTACCCGCCCATGCGTGCCTTGGCAAATACATGGGTGGAAACCTCTTGGGGCGTCAGCATAAGTACGCTCTCCTCTCTCTATCGCTCCAATTTGTAATTGATCCGCTTAAAAATACAAACCGTTGTTTTCCAGCTCATTGATCAGGTCGCCCTCAATATCCACATGATAGGGCGTGATGATATAGGTGCTGTTGGCGACGCGCTTGATCTTTCCCTCTCCGGCATAGGCTACGCCGGAGAGGAAATCCACCAGGCGGCGGGCGACGTCCTTGTTGGTCGCCTCTAAGTTCATGACCACTGTGCGCTTGTTTTTCAGATGGTCTGCAATCTCAGACGCATCCTCGAAATGCTGCGGGCTGACCAGGACGACCTTGAGCTGCGTGGTAGCGTGGATGTTGACGACCTTATTGCGCCGCTCCTCGGTACGCACGGCGCGGCGGTCGTCAAACAGGGCTGCGGTGTTATCCGGGCTGCGGGCGTCGGGGAAATCATCTTCGTATTCCTCGTCCTCGTCTTCATAAGTATGGGTCAGCTTTTTCAACTCGTCAAAAAGTCCCATGGCAAAGGCCTCCATTTCCTTTCAGATCATGACGGCGCGCCGTAGGAACGCGCGCCAAAAATCGCAGTACCAACACGGATCATGGTCGATCCTGCGGCGATGGCGTCCTCGAAATCGCCGCTCATGCCCATAGATAAGTATAATTCCTCTTTATTATCCATCAAAAGGGGCTTTATGTCAACAAATAAGTCGTGCATTTTTGTAAAATACGGCAAGTTTGCACCTTTTTGAGCAGCGGCGGGGGGGATCGACATCAATCCGCGGACGGAAATGCTACGCTGTGGGCGGGCAAGAATGGTTTCGACGGTTTGTTTGACGGCCTCCGGGGCAAAGCCGCTTTTGGAGGACTCGCCGGCGACGTTAACCTCCAGGAGCACCTTCTGGACGATGCCCAGGGCGGCGGCGTGTTTTTCGATCTCGTCCAAGAGGGGGAGGGAGTCGACGGACTGGATCAGATCGACGCGTCCGACGACCTGGCGCACTTTGTTTTTCTGGAGGACGCCGATAAAGTGGAGGGAAACGCCATCGTAGGCATGCTGCTCCAGTTTCCGGGTCATTTCCTGGACGCGGTTTTCGCCCAGGCAGTCGATGCCGGCGGCGACGGCGTCGCGGCAAGCCTGGGCGTCGTTCATTTTGCTGGCGCCGCACAGGAGGATCTCCTGGGGGTTGCGGCCCGCTGCGCGGGCGGCGGCTGTCATCCGGTCGCGGATGGCCGCGATGTTTTCTGCAATAGACGTCATGGGAAAAAATCATCCTTTCTCTCTTTTTTCACTGAATGGGGTGCTTTCTTGTTGTTCCGTTGCCGCGGAACCGGGGCCATTCTTTGTTTTTGCTTCCGGTGTGTGGGAGCACCCATATTGTTAAGTTGATATGACCTA
>CANSLL010000235.1 GCA_947647695.1 uncultured Clostridia bacterium
GCAGTTTCAGCGCGGGATCACGGGGATCGAGCGTTTTTTGCAGATCATGGACGCATTTTTCTTTACCCGCAGGAACTCCTGGTTTCCCTCCTCAAATTTCTCTGATTCGAGCGCCTCGTTTGTGAACGCCTTGACAACCTTCTGCCCCAGTAAGCTGTCCTCGATCTTCGCATTCAGCTCGCCGATCTGATGGCGCTGCTCGCTGAACGTCTTTCGCATTTTCCTGTTGATGATGCGGCAGACGATCGTCATGACCGGCACAAACACAAAGATCATCAGTGTCAGCGGCAGACTGACCTGTGCCAGAATGATGAACGATATCACGATCTTGATCGCCGCGATAAAAAATTCCTCCGGGCAGTGATGCGCAAACTCCGTGACTTCGAACAAGTCGTTCGTGATCCGCCCCATGATCTGACCGACCTTCGTATTGTTAAAATACGTGTTCGACAGTAACTGCAGATGCGCGTAGGCATCGCGTCGCATATCTGTCTCGATCTTCGCGCCCATCACATGCCCCATATCCGCCATATAATAATTTGCCAGCGCATCGATGATCCGCAGCACAAAATACACCAGCGCAAGCCCGATCACCATGCGCGCCGTCAGAAGCGCCACATCCTCGAGCGCCGTGTTCGTGATCTGCCTGATGATCAGCGGCAGCACGATCTCGCACACCGTCGTCAGCGCCGCGCAGAACAGATCCGCGTACAGTGTCCTCCGGTACGGCTTAAAATACGGCAGAAACCGCCTGATCAGGGCATCAGTCGGATACTCCCTGTACTCACTTTTCTCATTTTGTCCCATTTTATACTCCCTTCTCCGCCGTTAAATTGCGACCCACCAGCATACACCATATCTGTCGATCACGGTGGATTTCTCTTTAGAAGCTGATCTGTTACCAATGTCACTATCTTAACACAAACACGCGGATATTTCCAATTTATTTTATAAATGCACCACTCAACCATACGGTGAATTTTGGCATCAAGTTCTCCTGCTGCGTTATTGTGATCCGTTTTGAATTGTATTAATATTGGATTGTAACGAAAATAATGAACATCGATCGGGCAGTACACTCTGCGCGTAAAAGGAGGAGCACAAGATGGACCATATAAAGACCGGCAAAGTCATCTGCAAACGGCGCAAGGAACTGGGGCTGACGCAAACCCAGCTCGCCAAGTCGCTCAACATCTCATTTCAAGCCGTCTCAAAATGGGAGAACTGCACGGCATATCCCGACTTGGATATTATCATGACTGGCTGTTCCACACCTGCCGTGAAGAAGTATTTGACTGCAACAGCGGAGGCACACCGCACAGACACTGTATGGACACACTCATCGCACAGAAGATAGGAGAAAGCATATGAAACCGATCTATAGCGGCAAAGTAAGGGAGATCTATGACATTTCAGACAGGCATCTGGTGATCGTGACGACCGACAGGATCTCTGCGTTTGATCATATACTGCCTGTAACGATAAAAGACAAAGTGCTCGTTCTGCGCGCCGATGACCTCATTGCTGTTTTCGAGTAATTCGAACGCCTTATCACACTGCATTAGTTCTAATTTTTAGTTCTTAAGGAAGGTTTTGCTATGGCAAAAAATATTAAGTTTGAAGCAGAGGCGCGTTCTGCTTTAGCCGCCGGCGTAAATAAGCTGGCCAACGCTGTAAAAGTTACGCTTGGCCCTAAGGGCCGTTACGTTGCCCTGGAGCGCTCCTACGGCGGTCCTCTTATCACTAATGACGGTGTAACCGTTGCCAAGGATATCGAGCTGGAGGATCCGGTCGAGAACATGGGTGCTCAACTGGTTCGCGAAGCTGCTGTTAAAACCAACGACGTAGCCGGTGACGGTACCACCACTGCAACGCTTCTGGCTGACGTTATTGTTTCCGAAGGCATCAAGAACGTCACCGCCGGTGCTGATGCTTTGGGTATTCGCCGTGGTATCCAAAAAGCCACCGAAGCTGTGGTTGAAGCCATCAAGGGCGATGCAACTCCGGTTTCTACCGAAGAGCAAATTGCCAATGTTGGCACCATTTCCGCGGGTGATCCTGAGATCGGCGCTAAAATCGCTGAGGCTATGCAGGCAGTGGGCAAAGACGGCGCTATCTCTGTTGAGGAAAGCCAAACCTTCGGTCTTGAAATGGAAATCGTCGAAGGCATGCAATACGACCGTGGTTACATTTCGCCTTACATGGCTACCGACATGGAGCGCATGGAGGCCAATCTCCAAGACCCCTTCATCTTGCTGACCGATCAAAAGATCAGCAACATTCAGGACATGGTAGGCCTGCTGGAAGAGATCATGCGTACCGGTCGTCCACTGTTTATCGTGGCCGAAGATGTTGACGGCGAAGCTCTGGCTACCATTCTTCTGAATAAGCTCCGTGGCACCTTCAACTGCGTTGCCATCAAGGCTCCTGGTTTTGGCGACCGTCGTAAGCGTATTCTCGAAGACATCGCTGCTGTTACCGGTGCTCAAGTTATCGACAAAGACTTTGGTATGACCATGGCTGACGCTCGCGTTGATATGCTGGGTCATGCCAAG